>JBBSDI010000258.1:0-5689 GCA_038249585.1 Lysobacterales bacterium
CGCACCGGCGCCGCTGATCGCCGAGGTTTTCGCGCGCTTTGGCACCGCGCGCGGCGACAACAGCGGCCGCTTGATGCGCTGGCGGATCGCCGGCTTCGAGGTGCTGCTCGACTACGCGCACAACCCCGAAGGCCTCGACGGACTGCTGGCCGTCGCTGCACACCTTGGTGCACACGGCCGACTCGGCCTGCTGCTGGGCCAGGCCGGCAACCGCGGCGACGAGGATATCCGCGCGCTAGCCGCTGCCGCTGCGGGCTGGCAGCCGCAGCGCGTGGTGCTCAAGGATATCGAGAACTTCCTGCGTGGCCGCGCACCCGGCGAGGTGCCCGAACTGCTGCGCGCACAGCTGCTTGCATCGGGACTTGCAGCAGCGCAGATCGAGGTCGAACTCGATGAGGTGGCCGCCGTGCGGCGCCTGCTCGATTGGGCGCAAGCGGGCGACATCGTCGTGCTGCCGGTGCACGCTGCGCGCGCCCGCGCGCAGACCATCGCACTGCTCGATGCGCTTGAGTCTGGCGGCTGGCGCGTGGGCCAGCCGCTGCCGGGCAGCTAGCCCAGGTTGCGCTCGACGAAACCCCAGTCCAGCAGCTTGTCGAATACCGCCGCCGCATAGTCGGCGCGGCGATTCCGGTAGTCGATGTAGTAGGCGTGCTCCCACACATCGACTACTGCGAGCGGCACGTGGGTCGCGCTGGTCAGTGGCGTATCGGCATTGCCGGTCTTGAGTACCGCGAGCTTGCCGCCGGAGCGCTCCTGCGCGAGCCACACCCAGCCCGAACCGAACTGCGCAGCAGACGCGGCGAGAAAGGCCGTGCGCAGTTCCGCCACAGAGCCGAACGCGGCCTCGATGCGCTCACGCAGTGCCGCACCCGGTGCGCCGCCACCCTTGGGCGACAGGCTGTTCCAGTAGAAATCGTGGTTCCATACCTGCGCTGCATTGTTGAAGATCGCCACCTGCTCGGGCTTGCCGGCAGCGGCTTTCACGATCGCATCCAGCGGCTGGCCTTCCAGCGCCGTGCCCGCAATCAGCTTGACGAGGTTATCGAGATAGCCCTTGTGGTGTTTGCCGTAGTGGAAGCTGATCGTCTCGGCGCTGATGACCGGCGCCAGTGCTGCCGCATCCCACGGCAGTGCGGCCAGTTCGAGCGAGGCTGCGGTGGACTCGGGTTGTGCAGCCTGGACGCGTCCGATGGATGCGCCGATGCCGAGCGCGATCGCGCCGGTGAGCAGTTGGCGACGAGCGATATCGATTTGCATAGGGGGGGCCTTCGATGGGTCGGAATGGATCGATGCGGGTCGCCGGCGCCGCCCCCCTGCGGCCACCGGCACGACACTCGGATGACGCGCACCCGCTGCGCGCAACCGAGCGGCCTAGCGTCTCACACCAGATGTTGCCAAACGGTTCAGCTTTGTTCGGCAAGCAGTATGCACTCGGAATCCGGCGACGAACCGGCGAATCGCTCTCGCGACCGAACGCGGCAGCTTCAAGGTGCCGGCTACCAGCGCCGCAACCACCACAGCACGATGATCGTCAATGCCAGCACGACCCCGGCAATCTTGAGCAGGGTGCCGCCGCGGGTTGCCTGCCCCGGCAGTGCGGCACCGCTGACCTGGCCGTAGACCAGCCGCGCGCGGATCGCCTTCGGGTCGAGGTTGTTGTGCTCCAGCAGGGACAGCCAGACATCGACCTTGGTGCCGTCTGGAAAGCTGTAGCTGTGCGACTCTCGGCCGACCCACACGGCGGTCGGAGCGCCATCGATGCGTGCAACGTGCTCGCCCATGTACTGCGAGCGGATGCTGATCACGCTGGTGGTGATCGGGTTGGCGCAGCCCTGATTGACTTCGGGGCACACGATGCCGACATCCATCAGCGCATCGCCGGCCTCTGCGTTGGGCCGCAACGCCGCATAGTCGACGATCAGGCGCACCGGACCCTTGGCCGCCTCGTATGCAAACGTCGGCAGCACCAGCTTGCTCCATTGATCGCGGGTGGCGCGCACATCGGCGCCGGACCAGGTGTTGTCGGCAACCAGCGCAAGCGGATTCTCGGGATCGGCCGATTCCAGCGGCACTGACAGGATTTCTGCTCGGGCTGAGGTGCTCAGCGCAGCGGCAAGCAAAAGGCACGAGAGTCGGTACATGGGTTTCCGTCGGATGGTGGATGGATCGCTGCAGCTACTCGACGATGCGCCAACCACCCGGGCCATCGAACAGCACCAGCGCGACATCGTGCGTTTCGATCGTTGTGTTGACCGGTGGATAGCTGACTTTGGTGGTGACATCGCAGGTGTATACGCGGTCCTTGCCGGTGCACGACTTCTTTTCGATCGCATGCAGGCGCATGTCGAACGTGATGGTCTGGTTGGCGCCAGCCGAGCCCATGTTCAGACTGATGCCGCCTTTGGCATTGATGCTTTCGAGCGCCTTGGCGTAGGCGCGGTAGATGTCGCGTTCCTGCGGCTCGCCGCCACCGGATTGGCACGCAGACAAGGCGAGCAGCACAATGGCTGAAAATCCCGCGCGACTGCGAAGACCGGGCATGATCCGCAGACCCCTCGATGCCGGGCTCAGGCGTCTGTGCCCGGTGGACACGGCGCCGCCTGAAAGGTGACCGTGCCGTCGATGCGGCACTTGTATACGCTCTTTTTCTCAACCGGCGTGCTCCCGCACAGCCCCGGACCGGTGGCCGAGGCGTCTGCCGGGCAGCGCACGGTGACCGACACGGCGTAGACCGAGCGCCCGTTGACGCTAGTGATGTTCAGTAGCTCCGGCATCTCGAACTCCGGCGCGCCGTCGATCCTGCGCATGAACTGCGAGACCTGTTGGTTGGTGCCCGCAGTCCCTTTGGCCGTGGCGCCATCAGCGTCGAGCGTGAGCTCATCGACCACCACGCCGGCTGGCAGCAGCGCCTCCAGCGCGCTGCGAACCTGATCTTTCGAAAAAGCCTGCGGAGCACCCTGCGCGACCGCGCCGGCGCAAAGCATCATGCTGGCGATGGCGAGTACAGCGCACGTGAATCGTTTCATTGAATTTCCTCCCAGGGCGGTGGTGGACTCCGGATCGACCCACAGACTAGCGCCTTCGGCAGCGTTCTGGACAGATCCTCAGCGATTGGGGCGCTGTTTCGAAACCTTGTTTCAACCACTCTGCCTCGGCCACTTGACTGGGTTGCGCCTTGCGCGCCAAATCGGCTCTCCATCGGAGGGGGTGGCACCATGATCCGAAACCACATCCATGCCGGCGGCCGCTTGCTCGCCTTCGCGCTGAGCGTCGCGCTGCTCGGCTGGAATGGCGTTGCGACCGCAGTGCGCCCGGATGCCGACCCTGCCGCATCACGCCTGGCCGACGGTGAAGCGATTGACGATGAGGGCGGCGGCGATGAATCGGACGATGCCGGCGACGAGGGGGAAGACAGCGCTGCGAGTGACGAGAGTGATGTCGCTGACGAAGGCGACGAGGGCGATGAAGTAGCCGAAGATCAGGACGATCAGGACTCCGACGAAGTTAAGGCTGACGTCGCCGAGGAAGGCGATGAGTCAACCGACGAACAAGCCACCGACGAAGAAGACGCGGCAGAAGCCGAGGACGATGCCAGCGACGATGCCGCTGACGACGAGTCAGACGCAGATCTGGAGGCCAGCGAAGACGATTACGAAGACGACTCCTGGGCGACCGATTGGGAGTACGACGAGGCAGACGAGACCGACGACGCGATCCCGGTCGACGATGACAACTACGCCGATGACATGGTGTGGGAGGTCGTTGAGGTCGAGACCGGTGCAGTGGGCAGCGAGGGCGAGGAAGAATCCGATGAGGACTCCGTGGGCACGGGATCGATGCTGTCCGTGCGTAGCGGCAAGGCGCGTACGACGCCCGCCGGCAAGCCCGCTGCGCCGCCCAAACCCGGCAAGCCCGGCAAGCCTGAAGACGACGAGGACATCGTGTACGCCTACGGGGGGCGGCCGGTATCCGCGCTGTCGGTACCGTGGCAGGCGCAGATCTTCTATCCCGCCGCGCCCGCGAAAGCCAACGACAAGCGACCGCCCTGGCAGCGTCAGCACTACTGCGGCGGCGCCCTGATCGCGCGCGACTGGGTGGTGACTGCGGCGCACTGCATCGACCAGCAGATGGTCGACCTCGGCTTCAAGGTGCGACTGGGTGCGATCGACATCTCCAAGGGCGACGGAGCGGTCTATCGAATCGACCGGATCGTGCGGCATTCGCAATACGACGCCGAAAGCAACAACGTCGCCAAGCCACCCAACATGTACGCCAACGACATCGCCCTGGTCCGGATCGTCGCCGAGGGCAAAGCACCCGCACGAGACCCCAAGCGCATTCGCGAGATTCCGATCAACCGCCGACCCCTGTCTGCCGGCGTGCCGGTGTCGGCGACCGGCTGGGGCGTGACCGGCAGCGAGAACGCCGATGCGATCAACGCGGTGATGCTGCGCGTCGACCTGCAGCTGATGGATGTCCCGGTGTGCCAGAAACGTCCAGGCTATGGCACGCAGAAAATCAACGGCAACGTGTTCTGTGCCTCGCATCCGACCCGTTCGACCTGCCGTGGCGACAGTGGTGGTCCGGTGGTACTGAGCAACGGCGCACCGACCCTGGTCGGCATCGTCAGTTGGGGCAAGCGCAAGTGTGCCGGTGACGGCCGGCCGGGCGTCTATACCCGGGTCGATCGCTACGCGGACTGGATCGACAAGGCGATGAAGTTGCCCGCGGGGAAAAACGCTTTTCCCTGATCGCCGCTGCAAGGCAGCAGGGTTGCCAGGCCAGCAACCACCGATGCTGGTCCCGGGCTGCAGCGCTCGGCTGCAACCCGGGAAACCGCAGGATCAACTGTTCGGGTTGACCTTGTCGCCACCGGAATGCGGCGTGTCGTCCGCTTCTTCGGTGCCATCCGGCGGCACTGGATCCGTAGCCGGGGCATCGGGCGCTGTGATTGGCTCCATCGGTGCAGGTGCAGGTGCAGGTGTCGGCTCAACCGGTGCCGGCGCGGGCGCCGGCATGGGCGCCGGTGTCGGTGTCGGCGTTGCTTGTTTCGAATCGCATGCTGCCAGCGTACCGCACAGCATGATGGCTACCAGCGCCAGTTTTATCCGTTGCATGACTAACCCCCTCTCATTGAGTCTGAACCCTGAGTTTCCCCGGCCTGCGATGCATGTCGAACGGATGCTGCAAGCCGCGCTGCATTCTGGCCCCAGCGGCCGGCTTTGCACAAGATGGTGCGCATCCGCTGCTGCCGCGACTCCGGTCGCTGCCATGGCAGCTCCCACACATGCTGCCATCGGCAGCCATGCGATCTGTGGGAGCCGGTATGCCGGCGACTGCACCCTCCGCTGCTGCCGCGACTCCTGTCGCTGCCATGGCAGCTCCCACAAGTGCTGCCTCCGCTATTGCCGCGGCTCCTGTCGCTGCCATGGCAGCTCCCACAAGTGCTGCCATCGCCAGCCATGCAATCTGTGGGAGCGGGCTTGCCGGCGATGGCAGGCTCCGCTATTGCCGCGTCTCCTGTCGCTGCCATGGCAGCTCCCACAAGTGCTGCCTCCGCTATTGCCGCGACTCCTGTCGCTGCCATGGCAGCTCCCACAAGTGCTGCCATCGGCAGCCATGCAATCTGTGGGAGCCGGCATGATGGCGATTGCAGGCTTCGCTGCTGCCGCGGCTCCTGTCGCTGCCA
>JBBSDI010000259.1:0-5686 GCA_038249585.1 Lysobacterales bacterium
ATGTTGCTGTCGTCGAGCACGGTGCCGAAACTGCGGCGGTCGCGCGCGGCGCCAACCGCAACTCCACCACCGATGACGGCGGCTGCACAGCCGGACAGCAGCGCGGCAAACAACAGTGCGACTACGAGTCGGGTCATCGATTACTCCACGAGAAGGTCATGATTCGGGGCGAAAGGCATCGCGGATCCACTCGATGGCCGCCGCGTCATCCACGGCGATCACATCGAAGCGGCAGGTGCGCTCGGCTGCGCGGGGATGCTGGGCAAGATACCAGCGCGCGCAGGCCACCACCCGCGCCTGCTTGCGCGCATCGACCGATGCGGCCGCACCGCCGAATCCTGCGTGGGTACGCAATCGCACTTCGGCGAACACCAGCACCGGTCCGTCGAGCAGCACCAGGTCGATCTCGCCGAAACGACAGCGCACGTTGCGCGCGAGCACCTGCAGGCCGCGCGCCTGCAGCATGCGCGCCGCGCTCGCCTCGACCGCCGCGCCGCGCGCGGCACGTTCGCTCACGGTGCTGTGCGTGCAGCGGGCACGTCGCTGCTGAGCGCACCGTCGGCAGCCCGCGGAACGCCGTCGACAAAGCGCATCCAGTCGAGCAGCCGGCGCACGCGGCCGAAGCCATCGACCGCCAGCTGGCCGCTGGCGCCGGGCAGGTACGCGTCCGGATTGCGCGACAACCAGTCCAGATAGGGCAGCAGTCGATAGCCGTCGATGCCAAATGCAAACAGGCGCGGCGCGTTGGCAGCGCTGCTCATGCTGCGCGCCAGCACCTCGCGCTGCGGCAAGCCCGCGCTGGCGCCGAACAGCCACGGCGCGTCGCAGAAGTCCACGCCGTTGAGGTCGCGGTCGAGCGCACGGCTTGGATTGCCGCTGTAGATATGCGAGGTGGCGATGATCGGCAGGTTTTGCATGCCGCGCGCGCGCAGCTGCGGCACCAGCAAACGACCCTGCTGCGGGCGCACCGCGACAAACACGCCGTCCGGCCCGTTGCCGGCGGCCTGCGCGATCTGTGCTGCGTAGTCGACGGCCTCCGGCGGCAGCCGCGCCGCGCCGGCTACCGCACCGCCGAGCTGTTCGAACTGGGCACGGAACGCCAGGGCGGTACGCTCGCTCCACTCTTCCGTGGCCACCAGCACGGCCACCCGCCGCAGCCCGCGCGCGAACGCGTACTCGGCCGCCAGTGCGGCCTCGTCGTCGGGTGCGAGCGCGAACTGCTGGCTGCCGGCCGGCGGCACCGCGCCGCTGTCGGGATGATTCAGTGCCAGCACCGGCACCCGCGGATCGGCGACCGCCAGTACCGCGGCGACCTGCTCGCGCGCCAGCGGTCCGACCGCGCGGGTCGCGCCCTCCGATGCAGCACTCGCATACGCCGCGATCGCACCCTCGGCCCCGTCGCCGACGTCGTAGACGCGCACCAGCGGGCGCTGCTGGGTATCGGCGAAGTACGCTGCAAAGAAGCCGTCGCGGATCGCCGCACCGGCCGCCGCCAGCGGCCCGCTCAGTGGCAGCAGCAGGGCCACCTGCGGTGTGGTCGCATAGCCTTCCAGACGCCATTCGCTGCTGCTGCTGCTGCGTCCGGGCAGCAGGGTGCCGACCTGGCGCGTGGGCCGCGGGATCACCCGCGAAGGCATCGCACCCTTCAGGCGCAGCGCGCGCTCAAGCCACGGTCGGCGTGCATCGGCCGCGTCGAGGGCACCGAGCGCGCGGGCCAGCTGTGCGGTGTCGAGCAGGGCCAGCGAGTCGATGATGTCGCTTTCCAGACCGGCACGTTGGGTGGGGTCGATCTGCGCGAGCAGCCCCACCCGCTCGCTGACCGCATCCATCGGGCGGCCCAGCAGATCGAGTGCGCGTGCACGGATCTCGGCGGCGCGCTCGGCCACCGCCGGCGACAGCTGCGCGCTGGGCAGGGTCGCCAGCGACAGCGCGCGTTCGGCGTCGTTGTCCGACAGCGCCAGTTCGGCCAGCAACAGATCCAGGCGCGCTGCATCGCGTGCATCGATGCGCTTGCGTCGAATCTCGCCGGTGAGCCGGCCTACGCCCTCGAAGTCGCCATCCTCGCGCAGGCTCTCGGCGGCTTCCAGCAGCAGCTGGTCGCGCGCGCTGCGGTTGCTGCGGGCCAGACGTTCGTACTCGGCAGCGGCCGCGCGGAACTCGCCCTGCGCGGCCAGCGCGCGCGCCTGCCCATCGTCGACTTCGGAGATGGTCGGACCACTGCTGGCGCAGCCGGCCAGCAGCAACAACAGCAACCACAGGGAACGACGCACAAACACGGACATGGGCGGCATGGCTGGCGGCGGGAGCTAAGATCATACAGACGACGCGAGGATTGCCGCAGCAGCGGCAGCCGCGCGTCACCCCATCGCCACAGGAACGCCACCATGCAGGCAGGCCCCGCCGGCTTGACCATCGTCGCCACGCCGATCGGCAATCTCGACGATTTCGCCCCACGCGCGATTACAGCGCTGCGCGATGCGCATGCGATCGCCTGCGAGGACACCCGGCATTCGCAAACCCTGCTGTCGCGCTTCGCGATCGCCACGCCGGCGCTGGCCTACCACGAACACAACGAGCGCGAGCTGGCGCCGAAGCTGGTTGCACGCATGCGTGCGGGCGACCGTATCGCGCTGATCAGCGATGCCGGCACGCCGCTGATCAGCGATCCCGGCTATCGACTGGTCGCTGCCGCACATGCGGCCGGCATCGTGGTGAGCACGGTGCCGGGTCCGTGTGCGGCGATCGCTGCATTGAGCGTTGCGGGCCTGCCCAGCGACCGCTTCGTGTTCGAGGGATTCCTGCCGCCCAAACAGGCCGCGCGCAGCGAGCGTCTGGGCGAGTTGGCCGGCGAGACGCGCACGCTGGTGTTCTACGAGTCGCGGCACCGGATCGCCGACTGCCTCGCCGATGCGGCGGTCGCGTTCGGTAGCGGGCGCCGCGCCACCCTGTGCCGCGAGCTGACCAAGTTGCACGAGACGGTGCGGCAATCCACGCTGGCCGAGCTGAGCGCGCGGGTGTGCGCCGATGCCGAGCAGCAGCTCGGCGAGATCGTGCTCGTGATCGAGGGCGCGG
This sequence comes from Lysobacterales bacterium, assembly GCA_038249585.1. Taxonomy (GTDB): domain Bacteria; phylum Pseudomonadota; class Gammaproteobacteria; order Xanthomonadales; family Ahniellaceae; genus UBA4656. The sequence goes on from JBBSDI010000259.1 coordinate 3,073, forward strand.
GCGACGATGCGGATGCCGCGCGCCTGCGCGAGGGCATGCGCGTGTATGCGCTGCTGGCCAGAGAACTACCACCGGGACGCGCGGCGAAACTGGCAGCGACCATCACCGGTGCGTCGCGCAACGCGCTGTACGGCGGCGAGAGCGCCTGAGGCGCAGTCAGAAGCTCAGCAGATACAGCGCCAGGATGCCGAGGGCCCCGGCCCACAGGCCGGCGAGCGCGTCATCCAGCATCGACCCGAAACCGCCGTGCAGGCTGCGATCGGCCCAGCTGGCGGGCCACGGCTTGATGATGTCGCACAAGCGGAACACCACGAAGCCGACGATCAGCACCGCGAACGTCGAAGGCGGCTGCAGGCTATCTGCGCTCCAGCGGATGAAGGCGTCGATCAATGCCAGTGTCAGCCACTGGCCGACGAACTCGTCGATCACCACCACGCCCGGGTCCTCGATGCCGATCCTGCGGATCAACCAGTCGGCCGCCCAGGTACCGATCGCGAAACCGCCGACGATGCCCAGCCACGGCAACAGCGGATGCCAGTGCTGCATCAGCACGAACAGCGGCAGGGCCACCAGGCTGCCCGCCGTGCCCGGCGCGAACGGCACCAGGCCGGAGCCGAAGCCGCTGGCGATCCATCCGGCCGGGTGCGAGAGCACCAGTCGACGTTGGGCAGGGGTCAGTCGCATGCACGCTCAGGCGAAGTGGTCGAAGCCGGTGTGCGACAGTGCCATGCGCGCACCGTCGGCGTCATGTACCTGCAGCCCGCGCCGTGCGACCACGCTGCCGATGCAGCTCAGGCGCAGGCGCAGGCGTGCAGCGATCGCCGCGACCCGTGCCACGCGCGACGCAGGCACGCTGAAACACAGCTCGTAGTCGTCGCCGCCGGACAGCGCGAGCTGCGCGCGCGACGCCAGCACCGGCAGCAGGCGGCGCAGCGCGGGCGATGCGGGCAGGCGCGCGGCATCGATGCGCGCACCGACACCGCTGGCGCGCAGCACGTGGCCCAGATCCTGCGCCAGACCGTCCGAGACGTCGATGCACGCGCTGGCAACGCCGCGCAAGGCCAGGCCCAGCGCGATCCGTGGCGTGGGCCGGTCGAGGCGGCCACGCACGGCGCGCGCATCGCGCACGTTTGCCGCATGCAGCCGCGACTGCACCAAAGCGAGTCCGGCCGCCGCATCGCCCAGGCAACCGGATACGAACAACACATCCCCGCTGCGTGCCCCGTCGCGCCGCAGCGCCGTGCCGCGCGGCACGCTGCCCAGCGCCTGGATGGTGATCGACAGCGGTCCACGGGTGGTATCGCCACCGACCAGCGCCACCGCATGGCGACGCGCAAGACGCTGCATGCCGCGCATGAAACCCGCAAGCCACTCCGACTGCAGTTGCGGCACGGTCAGGGCCAGCGTGATCCAGCGCGGTATCGCGCCCATCGCGGCCAGATCCGAAAGGTTCACCGCCAGCGCCTTCCAGCCGATCGCCGTCGGTTCGGTATCGGGCGGAAAATGCACGCCGGCGACCAGCGTATCGACGCACGCGACCAGATCGTGACCCGCGGGCAGCCGCAGCAGCGCTGCATCGTCGCCAATGCCCAGCACCACGCCACGGCCCCCGCGGACGCCAGCACGACGCGCGCGTTCGATCCATTGAAACTCGCCAATGCCCATGCAGGTCTGCACCGTTCTCCACCGCGCCAGGTGGCGGGCCGGGGATCCGCAGCATCCTACTGCCTGCCGGGATTCTGTCGCCGCGCAGCAACCCACAGGCACACCAGGCCTGCAGCGTTGGACCCATTGGTGCGCGGGGTTCGTGGCGCGCACCCGACCTGATGTATACGATCTCACGGGAGCGTGCGCGGCATGCCGGCTACAGCCTCACGGGCCGATCCGATTCACTACTTCGACTGCAGGTACGAATGAAGACGCGCGATTCGAGCCTCAACGCTCCTGCTGCCGATCCAGCCGCTGGCGATTCGCATGCCGGCGAAGTGGCGCCTGGCGGCGCTGCGGCGGCGGCCGCTGACGCGCGCCCTTTTGCGATGGCCGACAATATCCCCGGCGCGTTCTTCCGCTACCTGCTGCGCGCAGACGGCAGCGATGCCGTCGAGTACATCAGCCGCGGCTGTCTCGAAATCTGGGAGGTCGAACCCCACGAGGTATGCGCCGATGCCGCGCGCCTGTGGCAACTCATCGACGCCGCGGATCGCCCGGCAATGGCGGCCTCGATCGCGCACAGCGCGCGCGGCCTGCAGGCATGGCAGCACCAGTGGCAGATCACCACGCCAAGTGGCAAACGCAAGTACCTCGAGGGCACCGGCAGGCCACAGCAATTGACCAACGGCGATGTGCGCTGGGACAGCTTCATCCTGGATGTGACCGCACGGGCGCGGGCAGAGTGCGCGCGCGAGATCTCCGAGGCGCGCCTGCGCACCCTGATCGATGCCGCACCGGAAGCGATCGTGGTGCTCGACCTCAAGACGGGGTGTTTGGTCGACTTCAACCTCAAGGCGGCGACCTGGTTTGGCCTGTCGCCCGACGCGCTGCGTGCGGTCGGCTCGCACCAGCTCAGCCCGGAATTCCAGCCCGATGGTCGATCATCGTCCGCTGCGGCTCAGGC
>JBBSDI010000260.1:0-5668 GCA_038249585.1 Lysobacterales bacterium
AGCATGCAGAACCCGCCGGCATCGCGGGCACTCACCGGCTTTCCCTGCGCTTGGCGCGGTACGAGCGGCGCCCAGTCGGCATCGGTGCAGCGGTCGGAATCGGGCAGCGCGAGCCAAGGCGCCTGCATGCCGATGATGATGAGCTGAAACGAGGACACCCATGCTTTGCACGGCGTCATCGAGCCGCATTTCACGACGCAACCCGTCAACAATGGATGGTCACCAAGCGCCCGCGACTTGCTCGACTTGAACGCGCCAATAGCTGGGCATGCAATCGGATGGCCACACGCGAGTGCCGCATTCCAGGACAGCCATCATTTACTCGCGGTGGGGTGCCCACTCTCAGCCGCTTGGTGTCGAATTATTGCCGGTCATGGACGCGTTGCTGCGGTTGGGCCGTTGGCCGGCGGATCATGGCTGTCCCGGACCGGTCCCGGACGGTCGCGATGCATCCGGCACCGCGCGCTCAACGGTCACGCGCGCTGCGCGCCGCAAGATACGCGCTCAGCAGCGCCGGGCTGTGACGCTGCAGCGCCTTGCGCAAGGCCAGGTCGGCAGGATCGCGTGCCAGCTGATCGGCAAGGCGCAGCAGTGCTGCGCCGGGTCGGGCGTCGCCGGCTTCCGGCATGGGAAGCTCATTGGTGTGGCGCAGACAGGCCCAGGCGGGAAAGGCATGCATCGGCAAGGCGTCGTCGAGATCACACCACGCGCTCCAGCGCCGGGCCCACGCAGGGCTCGATCCCAACCACTGCTCGGCCTGCGCCGGCCAGGACAGACATAGCTCGACGACGTCAGCCAGAGCGCGCTGGTTCAGCCCGGCTTGCTCGCACAGCTCGGCGTGCCACACGAGGGTCCCGGGATGCTCTCGCCATCGCGCATCGGCCTCGATCGCGGTAGCCGCTTGGGTCGGGTCCCGAAGCAACTGCCACAGGTAAGCCGGATGCGCGCGATGCCGCCCAGCGGTGTCCTGCACCGGCGGCACGGTCTGCAGCAGCGCCATCAGCGCCGGTCGCAGCAGTTGCGGGGCATTACCCGGCATGCAGCGCTCGGCAGCGGGCGACAGTTCGGACTCGACCCAGGCGACGGCCAGTGCCACGTCCCGCCAGCGCGGGTCGCGACGCTCGATCAACTCGAGGCAGGCGTCGCAGTCTGCAATGAACTGCGCATAGGCAGGGAGGGGACGCAGCCCCGCCAGGCACTGGCGCACCCGTTCCACGGCCAGCTCGCACAGGGCGCGTCGCGCGGTGTTGGCGATGATCTCGGCGGGGGAGTCGCGAAAAAGATCGCGCTGCGCATCGGACACGGTGGCGCAGGACGTCACGACCCCCACGACTCCTGCGGCGTCCTCCACGCCGTCATCGTCAACGGCGCATGCTGCCGTTGGTGCGGCAATCAATGATCCGAACAAGTCCAGGTTGGTGGCGGTTGGTGGGGGGATGTGGGTTGGTAGCATGATGGTCGCAGCGCACGAACACCCGTGCATGCTGCGCAACGCGCCGGCCGAGCGCAAGCGCCACATTGGCTTGCCGACGAGACCCCGGCGCCACGCCGCTGCTGGTCGAACACGCGTCGGCGCGGTCCTTGCCAGTCGTGCCGAGTGTGGGCTGCGTCGCGCAATCCAGGCCCGCAACCCGAGCCAGCCATCATTCGCTCGGGTCATTCACTCGGGTGGGGCGCCACCACTGGGCCGCTCGGCGTGAAGTTGCTGCCGGTCGTGGAAGCGATGCCGCGGTTGGGCGGTTGGTCGGCGAATCATGGCTGTCCCCGACTGCGGCTCCATCGCAGTGCGCCTCGATCCGCATTTTCCGCTGCTGTACCGCAACCACAACGGTCGCGTCGCGCACGAGTGCGTCATCGATCCGCGCGCGCTCAAGGACGCCTGCGGAGTCAGCGTCGACGACATCGCCAAGCGCCTGATCGACTACGGCTTCCATGCGCCGACCATGAGTTTTCCGGTGGTAAGCACGCTGATGGTCGAGCCGACCGAATCGGAGTCGAAGGTCCAGATCGACCGTTTCTGCGCGGCGATGATCGCCGTCCGCCGCGAGATCGCCGAGGTCGAGGCGGGTCGCTTCAAGATCGAGGATTCGCCGCTGCGCCACGCGCCGCACACGGTGCACGATCTGGTCGATGCGCAGTGGGATCGCAAGTACTCGCGCGAGGAGGCGGTGTTTCCGTACGGCGTCTCGCGGCAGGACAAATACTGGGCCCCGGTGGGCCGCGTCGACAACGTCCATGGCGACCGCAACCTGGTGTGTATCTGCCCTACGCCGGATGCCTACCGCGACAAGGCGGCCTGAGCGCTCACGGCTCGAAGCCGCTGGCGAAGATCAGTGGTGTGAGCGCGACGATCGGGATGCAGTTGGAGAATTCGGAAACCACCAGCGCCGTTCCTCCGCCTGGGAGCGGCGCCCGGTAACGGGTGAGCGCGGCGAGGAAGCGTCCGGGCGGCAGGAACGGCGTGCTGCGGGTGAAGCTGGCCTGCCCGCTGGCATCGGTCGTGATCCCGAGGCTGGTGACCGGCACCTGGCCCTGCTGCAGCACGCCCTTCCCTCCACCGTAGCCGCTCGTGTCGCAATGGTCGTTGAGGTAATAGTGCACCTCGAAGCCGCTGGTGGATGGCGTGGTGTCGAGGCTGGCAGTGATGGTGCCGGTCAGCGTCGCGCTGTCGAAAGCGGCCGACAGCAGGGTCGGTGCATTGAGCAGCGTGTTTGGGCCGACGTCGACGTCGCCGGGATCGTTGGGCGTTACGCCGGTGGGCGCGAGATCCAGCTCGAGGCCGGCGTTGTCAGCAACCGACGCGCCGACCACGTCGACCAGGGCCGAACCTTCGGCACGAATGCCGGCGCTGCCGTTGGCGCTGATCGACGCTGAGGTTCCGGCGTTGAACGCGTACGGGCTGGCGATGGTCGTAGTGCCCGAGGGTCCCTCAACGACGATGCCATTGCCGCCATTGCCCAACGTCACACCGCCGACCCCGATGCCGATGCCGTTGCCGAGCAGTGTGTGGACGCCGACGGCGCCCGCACCAATGCCGATCCCGTTGCCCATGTTGCCGGCGACCAGGTTCTCCACGACCTGGGTCGACGACGCGCCGGACCCCAGCCGCACGCCGTCGCCGGCATTGGGCAGCATGCCCGTGCCTTGGGCGTTGATCCCGATGTAGTTGTTGCGGATTCGGTGGCCAACCGCCGGCTGCGCTGCGTTCGGCGAGGCGATCAGGATCCCGTGCGAGCCGCCACCTGCGATCACGTTGCGGACCAACGGCGTGGGCGAGACGGCGCCGCCATCGCTGGCGACCTGCTCGCCGACGATGTTGCTCGAACTGCCACGCCCGAAGACCACGTTGGCACGCCCCAACGCGATGCCGTTGCCGGCGGCGATCATGCCGCTGGGGTCGGTGCCGATATGGTTGCCGGCGATCCGCACGCCGCCGACGATGCAGGACTGATCGGACGGGCATGGCGACTCGCCGACCGAGATCGCCGCACCCTGCCAGCGATTGATGACCAGGCCGCGGAACGCCGAGCCATCGCCGCCGCAGCCGGGGATACCGACGAGCCGCGTGCGCATCACGAAGGCGTCGGTCGCCCCCGCGAGGCTGCCGTCGATCTCGATCCGCAGCACGGCATTGCTACCCTGCGCTAGCGAATTTTCGACCGCGCCCGGCTGCGAGTAACCGTTGAAGTTGATCGCGATGTCGACAACCGGCAGTGGCGAGACCGGGCGGATGGTGCGGGTGCCAGCGCCGGGGATATCGAACGCGATTACGTGCGGCGCGCACGCCGTCGACCCGGTGATCTGGGCTGCATTCGCGTCGAGCATCGCCTGGCGCAGGCTGCCCGGCCCGCTGTCTGTGGTGCTGGTGACGACGAAGGTCGTCGCCAGCGCCGCGGCAGGACACGCCAAGGTCGCGGCGAGCGAAACGGCAGACACGAAACGTCTCATCGACGACTCCGGTGGGCAGGCGCTGCGTGTTGGCCGGTGGCCCGGCGCGCGACCAAGTCTGCGCGCGCGCGTTGCACAATGCAAAGACATGCATGCTGGATCACCAGTGCCGAAGTTCCGCGCGCGGCGTGCCCCGTTGCTGGCCGCTACTGGCGGCCGACCAGCTTCGGCGCAATGATCGACGCATGGTGATTACGCCCGAACGGTTGCAGCAATCCCTGGCCGAATGCGCAGCGGCGCTCTCGGCCGCCGCGGTGCCTTTCGCTGTCGCCGGGGCGTTCGCGGTGGCCATGCACGGCCACGTCCGCGCGACGCGCGACATCGAATTTCTCGTGCACCTGTCCGACTACGACGCGGCGCGGCGCGCCCTTGAAGGCCTAGGCTACCGATGCACGCACGCGAGCGATGCGTTTGCGCACTTCGAGCGTCGGCCGCTGCCGGAGTTGCCTGGCATCGTGGAGCGCGCCGACCTGTCGTTCAGCTCGCACGAGGTCGGTCGGCGGGCGATCGAGGCGGCGATGCGACAGCCGCTGCGATGGATGCACGGCGCGCTGCCGGTGGTCCCGCTGGAGACGCTGGTGCTGATCAAGCTCAGTGCCGTCAGCGCAAATCCTTTCCGATTGCAGGATCTGGTCGATGTGCGTGCCCTGCTCTGGCAGGCAGCGGGGCGGCTGGATCCTTCGAGCATGCGCGAGATGGCCGCGTGGATGGGCCCCGCAGTGCTGCGCCTGCTGGATGAGGAACTGGAGCGCGCGACCCGAACTGTCGGTGACCAGCCCATCACCTACGGTGCGCGCGGCCTTGGCCTGTGATCGCTACAGCCCGCAAGAACGTGCCGACATGGCGCGCCGCCTCGACGAGTGCATCGAGGTCAGTGCGCTGTGCATGGACCTCGCACTCGCCGGCGAGCGGCATCGACTGGCGAGCGGCAGCAAGGGCGAATCGCTGCCATTGCTCGAACAGTGCGAAGCCTCAGGCAATGCCGCTCCCGACGACGCGGATTGAAGGCGATCTGCCCGTGGATCTGCGTTCCTGCATCACCGAGGTCCCCGACTTTCCGCAGCCGGGCATCCTGTTTCGCGATATCTCGCCTTTGCTCGCCGATGCTGCGGCGTTCCGCGCAGCGATAGAGGCGATGCATGCCGCGGTCGCCGAGCTGAATTTCGACGCGATAGCCGGCATCGAGGCGCGCGGCTTCATTTTCGGCGCCGCGTTGGCAGCCGTGTCGGGCCATGGCTTCGTCGCACTGCGCAAACCCGGCAAACTTCCGGGCGCCGTGCACCGCGCCGGCTACGCGCTGGAGTACGGCGACGATGCGCTGGAACTGCGCGCCGGCACGCTGAGCGCCGGTGCGCGCGTGCTGCTGGTCGATGATGTGCTCGCAACCGGGGGCACGCTCGCCGCTGCGCGCAGCCAGTTGCTGGCAGCTGGACTGCAGCCGGTCGCGGCCCTGGTCCTGATCGATCTGGTTGCACTCGAAGGTCGCTCACGCCTCGGATCGGAACTGGATGTGCGCAGCATTCTGTCGCTCTAGCGCGCTACTGCAGCTAGCCAGTGGCGGTGTGAAGCGCTCGCTGAGTTCCCGCTAGGGTGTGTCGCTGCGACCCATGTCGACCACGATGCTCAACCGATCCGATGCGATCAACGACGGGTCCGGGTCGGCAAGAACCAGCATGCAGAACCCGCCGGCATCGCGGGCACTCACCGGCTTTCCCTGCGC
>JBBSDI010000261.1:0-5662 GCA_038249585.1 Lysobacterales bacterium
GCGAGCAGGGTGAAGTCGACGCTGCGGCCATCGATCCTGAGGCGAACGGCGTCGCCGGCTTTGAGCCCGAGCCGTGTGGCCAGCGGCTGCGGCATCAGGGCGATATCGTCGCGTCCGAGCAGGGCTGCGGGGTCGATCGCACCGGTGGTGGCGCGCGACGCGCCGACGCGTCCTGCCAACCATGGCCGCAACGCGGCCTCACTCAGCGGGTCGATGCCGAGCAGCCGCACGCGCGTACCGGACTCAGCGTGCAGCGCCTCGCGCTCGATCAGCGGCGCCGAGCGCCACAGTCCCTGCGCACGCAGCGCGAGCAACTGCGCGGCCGGCACCGCGCCACCGTCGGCGACCAGTTGATGGGTTGCCGAGCCCGACAGCGCGCGGCGCGAGTCCAGAAAAGCGCCGCGGGCCGAGTCCACCGCCAGATCGATCGCCACCACCACCGCCACGCTCAATGCAAGACCGAGCAGCATCAGCAGCGCCTGCGCCGGTGCGCGACGATGCGCGTTCCACAGCACGGCGACCAGACGGGTTGGAAACATGGACGCCCGCTCAGGCCGGCCGCAGCCGGCCGGCGTCCATGCGCAGCAGGCGATCGGCCTGGCCCATCACTTCGGCCGCGTGGGTGACCAGTACCAGACTGGCGCCAGCCTCGCGGCAAGCGCCGATCAACAGTTGCATCACTGCAGCTGCGCTGTCCGCATCGAGGCTGCCGGTCGGCTCGTCGGCCAGCAGCACCGAGGGCGCATGCACCAATGCGCGCGCCACCGCGACACGCTGCTGCTGGCCGCCGGACATCTCGTCGGCAAAGCGCTGACCGAGCGCACCCAGTCCGAGGCGCTCCAGCAACGCCTGCGCCCGGCTGCGCGCAGCGCCGCCGCGCACGCCGATCAGCTCCAGCGGCAACCGCAGGTTGTCCAGTGCGTTAAGACTCGGCACCAGATTCGAGTTCTGGAACACCAGGCCCAGATGCTCGCGCCGAAAGCGGGTTCGCGCCGCCTCGTCCAGGGTGTCGATGCGCTGCGCATCGAACAGGATGCTGCCCGCTTCGGCCTGGTCGATGCCGGCGAGCAGGTGCAACAGGGTCGACTTGCCCGCCCCGCTGCGCCCGACCAGCGCCACGCACTCGCCAGCCGCGACGTCGAGGTCGAGCTGGTCGAGCACCGCGGTGTCGGCATAGCGGCGGGTCAGTCCGCGAACGGTGATCTGCATGGCGCGCAGTGTGACGCTTGGCGGGTGAATTTGGTGCGGGCAAGGAGTGCCAGCATCCTGTTCATGCGCGCGCAAAATACCTGACACCCTTTTCGCTGCCGCATCCTTCGGCTACGGTCGGGTTTCCTGACGATGTAGGCCGCCATGAACACAACCGCCCTGCCCCGCCCCACCGCCACCCAACGCTGGACCGCGCTGGTGCTGGTCAGCGCTGCAATGTTCGGCAACTACTATCTGTACGACGCGCTCGGACCGGTGGTGGACCTGATGCGCTCGCAGCTGGACCTGAGCTACCAGCAGATCGGCATGTTCTCGACCGCCTACAGCGTTGCCGCACTGCTGGTGCTGCTCGCCGGCGGCTGGGCGATCGATCGCTTCGGCACGCGTACCGCGCTGGTGGTGTTCGCGCTGATCTGCTTGATCGCGGCTGCGCTGACCGCTTTCGGCCCCGGCTACGAGGGCATTCTCGCCGGGCGTTTCCTGCTCGGCCTCGGTGCCGAACCGCTGATCGTGGCCTCCACCACGGTACTGGCGAAATGGTTCAAGGGCAGCGAACTGAGTTTCGCCTTCGGCCTGAACCTGTCGATCTCGCGACTGGGCTCGGCCTCGGCCGACTGGTCGGCATCGTTCGCCAGCCCGCTGTATGCGAACTGGCAGGACCCACTGTGGCTGGCGACCGGCATTGGCGGCGTGTCGGTGGCCGCGGCGATGCTGTACTGGATGCAGGAGCGACGCGCGCAGGGGCGGATCGAGTTGGGCGCTGCGGGAAAGGCGAAAGCCGAAGCGGATGGGGGGCTTGGCTTTGGACAGCTGTTCCGCTTCTCGGCCACCTATTGGTACATCGTCGCGCTGTGCGTGGTGTTCTATTCCACCGTGTTTCCGTTCCGCAGTTTTGCGATCAACTACTTCCAGCAGGCCCATGGACTCGACCGTGCGACTGCGGGACTGCTGAGCAGCGTGCTGCCGATGGCCGCGATCATCGCCACGCCGCTGTTCGGGCTGTGGGTCGACCGCGTCGGAAGGCGCTCGTGGTTCATGGCGGCCGGCTCGCTGGTGATGCTGCCACTGTTTCTCGCCGTCACTTACCTGCCTGCGGGGCCCGCGATTCCGCTCCCCGGCGGTGCAACCGTGCCGCTGACCCTGCTCACCGCGATCGTTGCCTTCGGCCTGGTGTTCTCGCTGATCCCCGCGGTGATGTGGCCTTCGGTGGCCTACATCGTCGATCCCGCGCGACTGGGCTCGGCCTATGCATTGATGACGTTCTGTCAGCAGATCGGCATGGCGCTGGTCCCGCTGGCGATCGGCGCACTCAACGACTGGGCGGGTGCTGCGGCCGACAACGTCGCCGGTTACGCGCCAGGCATGTGGTTGTACACCGTACTGTCGGCGTTCGGACTGTTGTTCTCGTGGCTGCTGTGGCGCTGCGAACGCAGACCCGGCGCGCACGGACTCGATCAGCCGTCGGGCGGCGCTGCGCGCATGGACTGAGCGAACGCAGGCAGCGTCCGGCAGCGCGCGGGGGCATGGCGGGCCTGCGTTGAGCAGCGCGCAAGCTGCGGCGCTTCGACCGCACTTGCAGCCCCCGGCGATTCGGCGGAAAGTGCCGGCGCCTCGAATATTCGAACCACCACACGCAGCACATGATCCTCAATATTGCCGCCTATCGCTTTGTGGCGATCAATGATCCGCCCGAGCTGGCGGCATCGATCCGTGGCAGCGCCATCGCCAGTGGACTGCTGGGCTCGGTGCTGGTTGCCGGCGAAGGCTTGAACCTTTTCCTTGCCGGGCGTGCCGAGGCATTGGAAAGCTGGCTGCAGGGGCTGTGCAGGGATCCGCGTTTTGCTGAATTGCCGGTCAAGCGCAGTTGGAGCGCGCAAACCCCGTTTGCGCAGCTGAAGGTCAAGTGCAAACCGGAGATCATCGCTTTTCGCCAGCCGCAGGCCGAACCACTTGCCGGCCGTGCACCGGCGGTGTCGCCGGGCACCCTCTCCTGCTGGCTCGCGCAAGGCCACGACGACGGCGGCCGGCGCGTGGTGCTGCTGGACGCGCGCAACCGCGAGGAAGTGGCGCATGGCGCCTTCAGCGGCGCGCTGAGATTGCCGATCGACAACTTCACCGATCTGCCGGCGGCGATCGGTGAGCTGCGCGAGCGGCTGGCCGATGCCACGGTGGTGAGCTACTGCACCGGCGGCATCCGCTGCGAGAAGGCTGCGTTATGGTTGCGCGAGAATGGGGTGCCGCACGCCGTGCAGCTCGATGGCGGCATTCTCGGGTATTTCGAAGCAGTGGGTGGCTTCGGCTACGAGGGCGCGTGTTTCGTGTTCGATGAGCGCGTGGCGGTCGATTCGCGGTTGCGGCCGGTTGACGGCGGGGCGTAGGGCAGGTGGTGGGTCCAGACCCGCCCTCAGGGTTTCGGGGCTGACGAAACGGATGCTCAGAACGCGTTGATGCCGGTCAGCTCGCGGCCGACCACCAGCTGGTGCACGGTCTCGGTGCCCTCGTAGGTGATCACCGACTCCAGATTCAGCGCGTGGCGGATCGGGCAATATTCGGTCGTGATGCCGCTGCCGCCGAGAATATCGCGCGCCTCGCGCGCGATATCTATGGCCATCCGGATGTTGTTCCACTTGGCCAGCGATACCTGGGTCGGCTGCATGCGGCCCTCGTCCTTGAGTCGACCCAGCTGCAGCGACAGCAGCTGCGCGAGCGTGATCCGCCGCGCCATCTCGGCCAGCTTGATCTGCACCGCCTGGGTGGCGGCGATCGGCCGATTGAACAGGATGCGCGTCTTGGCGTACTCGTTGGCTTCCTTCAAGCACGCGATGGCAGCCCCGATCGGCCCCCAGGTGATGCCGTAGCGCGCCTGCGTGAGGCACCCGAGCGGGCCCTTCAGGCCCTTGACGTTGGGCAGGCGCTGGCTGTCGGGAATCCGCACGCCGTCGAAGAACAGCGCGCTGGTGACCGAGGCGCGCAGGCTCATCTTGCGATGGATCTCCTGCGCCTTGAACCCTGGCGTATCGGTCGGCACGATGAAGCCCTGGATGCCATCTTCCGTCATCGCCCACACGATCGCGATGTGGGCCAGATTGCCGTTGGTGATCCACATCTTGGCACCGTTGATGACCCAGTCGCCGCCATCGCGCTTGGCGTGGGTCTTCATGTTGGCCGGATCCGAGCCACCGTGCGGCTCGGTCAGCCCGAAGCAGCCGATGATCTCGCCCGCAGCCATGCCGGGCAGGTACTGCTGGCGCTGCTCTTCGCTGCCGTAGGCGAAAATCGGGTACATGCACAGCGAACTTTGCACCGACACGAAGCTGCGCAGGCCGGAATCGCCGCGCTCGAGTTCGAGGCAGATCAGGCCGTAGCTGACCGCGTTCAATCCCGCGCAGCCGTACTCGGTCGGCAGCGAGGAGCCGAGCAGGCCGAGTGCGGCGATCTCCGGCACCAGCTCGCGCGGGAAGCGCGCCTGGTCGAAGCAATCGCCGATGATCGGCAGCACGCGCTCGTCGGTGAAGCGCGCGACAGTGTCCTGCACCATCCGCTCTTCATCGGTCAGCAGCGAGCGCACGTCGAACAGATCGTAGGGGTTGAGGATGGCGAGCTGGGGCTTGGCGGTCATGGGTGGGTCCTCGTCAGGTCTGCATTCTAACGCCTGCCGACGTGAAGTAACCCTCATCCAGACACGCTTTTGCAGCGCCGATGCGGGCTACTTCGGATTCGAAACCCCGTGCGGCACGTGGCCGGCGGCCACGTGGTCGCGTGCCGAGGCCACGTTGAGCTGCGAATCGTCGAAGAAGATGTCGGCACCGAAAGCGCGCAGGAACGGGCCCTTGTCGCGCCCACCAAGGAACAGCGCCTCGTCGATCCGCACGCCCCATTCACGCAGGGTCAGGATCACGCGCTTGTGCGCCGGTGCGGAGCGCGCGGTGACCAGTGCGGTGCGGATCGGCGACTGCCCGGCCGGAAAGGCGCTCTGGATCAGGTGCAGGCGATCGAGGAAGGCGCGGAACGGTCCGCCGCTGAGCGGATGCGCTGCCTTGGCGCGCTCGTTGGCATGGAAGGCCTCCAGGCCCTGCTCGTGGGAGACCCTTTCGGATTCGTCGGAGAAAATCACCGCGTCGCCGTCGAAGGCGATGCGCAACTGGTCGCTGGCGCGCTCGGCGGCTTTCGACGACAGGATGCTGGCGGCCGCGATTCCGGCATCGAGGGCTGCGCGCACGTCGTCGTGGTTGGCGCTGAGGAACAATTGCGCGCCGAAGGGATGCACGTAAGGCCAGGTCGGCGCGCCGTTGGTGAACGCCGCACGCACGATCTCCAGCCCGAAGTGCTCGATCGAATTGAAGATCCGCAAGCCCGTATCCGAGGAGTTGCGCGACAGCAGGATCACCTCGACCCGTGGGGTGTCCTGCGACAGCGTGTTGAGCCGCAGCAGTTTTTCAACCAGCGGAAACGC
>JBBSDI010000262.1:0-5652 GCA_038249585.1 Lysobacterales bacterium
GGTGTTGCAGTCGCCGGCATGCTGGCTCCCACAGATCGCATGGCTGGCGATGGCACATGACTGGCAGTGGCAGGACTTCGTCGCGGTGGGAGCTGCCATGGCAGCGACAGGAGTCGCGGCAGTAGCGGAGGGTGCAGTCGCCGGCATGCCGGCTCCCCCCGCTTGCCGGCCCCGACTGTCCACCGCACATGGCTGGCGATGGCACATGACTGGCAGTGGCAGCACTTCCTCGCTGTGGGAGCTGCCATGGCAGCGACTGGAGTCGCGGCAGTAGCGAAGGGTGCAGTCGCCGGCATGCCGGCTCCCACAGATTTCACTGCATGACTGGCCAGGGCAGGACTTCCGCGCTGTGGGAGGTGCCATGGCAGCGACCGGAGTCGCGGCAGTAGCGGAAGGTGCCGTCGCCGGCATGCCGGCTCCCACAGGTTCCCGTCGCCGGCATGCCGGCTCCCACAGCAGGCCATGTCGCAGCCGTTGATCGGCCCGCTCACAGGGCAGCGCGTGCCTCCAGCGCGGCCACGGCCGGCAGCTCCTTGCCCTCGAGGAACTCCAGGAAGGCGCCGCCACCGGTGGAGATGTACGACAGATCCTTCTCGATGCCGTATTTCTCGACCGCTGCCAACGTGTCGCCACCGCCGGCGATCGAGAACGCCGGCGATGCCGCGATGGCGCGCGCGACAATCTCGGTGCCGTGGGCAAAGGCGTCGAACTCGAATACGCCTACGGGTCCGTTCCAGACCACGGTGCCCGCAGACTGGATCAGTGCTGCGTAAGCGGCCGCAGTGCGCGGGCCGATATCGAGGATCATGTCGTCTGCAGACACATCGGCGACGGCCTTGACCGTGGCCGGCGCATCGGCCGCGAATGCAGTCGCTACGACGACATCCTGCGGCAGCGGAATCGCAGCACCGCGCGCCTTGGCTTGCGCGATGGCCGCGCGCGCGGCATCCAGCAGATCGTGCTCGACCAGCGACTTGCCGACCGGAAACCCTTGCGCGGCGAGAAAAGTATTGGCAATGCCGCCACCGACGATCAGCTGGTCGACACGCGCGATGAGGCTGTCGAGCAATTCGAGCTTGGTCGAGACCTTCGAGCCGGCGACGATCGCCAGCAGCGGTCGGGCCGGATCCTTGAGCGCCTTGGTCAGGGCATCGAGCTCGGCTGCCAGCAGCGGTCCGGCGCAGGCGACTTTCGCTGCGCGAATCGCGCCGTGGGTGGACGCCTGCGCGCGGTGCGCGGTGCCGAATGCGTCCATGACGTAGACATCGCACAGTGCAGCGTATTGGCGCGAAAGTTCATCCGAATCCTGCGCTTCGCCGACGTTCATGCGGCAGTTCTCCAGCAGCTTGACCTCGCCGGGCGCGATGGCCACGCCGTCCAGATACTCACGCAGCAGCGGCACCGGGCTGCCCAGCGCCTCCGACAACCAGGCCGCCACCGGTGCCAGCGATGAGGCCGCATCCCAGACGCCTTCCTGTGGCCGCCCAAGGTGCGAGATCACCATCACCGCCGCGCCCGCATCGCGCGCCGCGCGAATGGCCGGCACTGCGGCTTCCAGCCGCTGGGCCGAGGTGATGCGCCCGTCGATCAGCGGCACGTTCAGGTCCTCGCGGATCAGCACACGCAGGCCGCGCAGGTTCAGATCGGACATGCGAAGAAAGGACATGCGGGCTCCAGGCTGGTGCGGATGGATCGCCGATTACACCGGCAACCACCCGAGGCCGCAATGCCACCGTCCGGCGCACCGGTGCGCAGCGGTGCGAAGCGTCCCGCCGACCGCCCTCACGGGATACGACCCAGATCGTGCAGGCGCCGGTTGCGGCGCTGGCACCAGCCGGCCAGTTGCTGCTCCACGGCCCGCGCATCGGCGCACGAATCGCACTGCTCGCACCACACCAGCTGCAGTGGCAGTCGCTGTGCGGTGCAGCCGGGAACCACCCCCGCCAGCAGATGCCCGATGCGCGACTCCAGCGAGCTGGTGCGACCGCGGCAGTAGCTGCCGTCGGCACAGCGCAGCATGAACACCCATATCGGTTCGGACATCGCGCAACCCTCCTTGGCTGGGCATAGCGTCGCGCGCCCTGCGGTTGCGCAACAGCGCAAAACGCCGCGTTGTCTTGTAGGAAAATCGCCCGTCACGAACGTACGCGAGAGCACGATGTCCGATTCAGACCGATAATGGTCCGAACGGCCAGACCCGGCCGGTGCAGGATTGCACGCATGCCGCGCCAGATCGTCATCGTCGCCTTCGAACAAGCCGAGCTGCTGGATATCAGCGGGCCGGCCAGCGTGTTCGCCAATGCCGGCAGCGCACACTACGCGATCTGGATCGTGGCCCGGCGCGCGGGCCCGATCACTACCTCTTCGGGCGTGCAGCTGATCGCCAGCCACGCGCTGGCGCGCGCACCGCGCACCATCGACACCCTGCTGGTGGCCGGCGGTGAAGGCACCCGCACTGCGTGCGCGGATCGCGCCTTCATCGCCGGTGTGCAGCGGCTGGCAGCGCGCGCCACGCGCGTCGCATCGGTATGCAGCGGCGCGTTCGTGCTCGCGCAGGCCGGACTGCTCGACGCACGCCGCGCCACCACCCACTGGCGTTTTGCCGAGCAGTTGCGGCGCATGTTCCCGCGCGTGCAGGTCGATGCCGACGCGATCTTCGTCCGCGACGGCAACTGCTGGACCTCGGCCGGTGTAAGTGCCGGCATGGACCTCGCGCTGGCGCTGGTCGAAGCCGATCTCGGGCGCGCGTCCGCGCTGGCGGTGGCGCGCGAGCTGGTGGTTTTTCTCAAGCGCCCCGGCGGGCAGAGTCAGTTCAGCGTGCCGCTGGCCGCGCAACTGAGCGAGCTGCCGCTGCTCGCGCGCATTCGCGAGCAGGTACTGGCGCGTCCACAGGCACCGTGGCCTGTGCACGCGCTCGCCGAGCGCGCGCACGTCAGCGAGCGCCACCTGCGCCGACTGTTCCATCGCGAGCTGGCGATGGCGCCACGCGAGTTCGTACTGCGCGCGCGGCTGGAGCACGCGCAGCGCATGCTCAGCGATTCCGCCGTCAGCATCCGCGAGGTCGCACGACGCTGCGGCTATGCCACTGCCGAGGCATTCAGCAAGCGCTTCGAGGCGCACTTCGGGGCCAATCCCTCGGCATGGCGGCAGCGCTTCCAATCCACCTGATCCCCAAGGAGCTTCCCATGCAGATCGCCATTCCGATTTATCCGGGCTTCACCGCCACCGACGCGATCGGGCCCTATGAAGTGCTCTCGCGCCTGCCCGGCGCACACACCGTGTTCGTCGCCAGCGAGCCGGGTCTGGTGCGCAGCGACACCGGATTCCTGCAGGTGCAGGCCGCACCACTGAGTGCCGCCATGCAACCGCAGATCGTGGTGGTGCCCGGTGGACCGGGCCGCAGCCTGCCGCTGCACGATATGGTTTTGCTGGACTGGCTGCGGTCGATCGATGCCACCACGCTGTGGACTACTTCGGTTTGCACCGGCGCGTTGGTGCTGGGTGCGGCCGGCCTGCTGCGCGGCAAGCGTGCGGTCACCCACTGGCAGTACATCGACCGCTTGGCAAGCCATGGCGCAATCGCCACTGCAGGCAGATACGTGTTCGACGGCAAGACCGTCACCGCCGCCGGAGTCTCGGCCGGCTTCGACATGGCACTGGCACTGGCCGCACGGATTGCCGGCGACAGCTTGGCGCAGGCGATCCAGCTCGGCATCGAGTATGCGCCAGTGCCGCCCTTCGACGCCGGCTCGCCGGACAGCGCGCCGGCGGAGATCGTGGCGATGGTGCGCCGCGCAGCCGCTGGAGCCTGAGCCATGCAGCGTCTGGTGACCGCAATGCTGCTGGTGGTCGCGGTATTCCATTGGCTGCCGCTGGCGGGAGTGCTGGGCGCGGACCGACTGGCGACGCTGTATGGCGTTGCGGTCGTCGATCCGGAGCTGCTCGTGCTGCTGCGCCACCGCGCGATCCTGTTCGGACTGCTGGCCGCCTACCTCAGCGTGGCGGCGTTTCGTCCGGCATGGCAGCCGCTGGCTCTGGCTGCGGGCGCGGTGAGCGTGATCTCGTTCCTGGTGTTGGCCGCCGCGCTGCCAACCGTGGGCAGCGCGTTGCAGCGCGTGGTGCTGGCCGACTGGGTGGCACTGGCGTGTCTGGCCGTCGGCACGGCCGCGCGCTGGCAATGGTCGCGGATGCGCCGCCTGACCCACGCTGGTTGATCATGGTCAAGTACACCGCGGTGATTGCCGCATAACCTTCTGCTCCAGGCCGGACCGTATGGTCTGTGCCACTGCCGCCGGAGCCGCCGATGCCAATTGCGCCGATTTTCGATCCGGAGCTGCTGGTCCGTTACGACGTCAGCGGCCCGCGCTACACCTCCTATCCGACGGCCCCGCACTTCCAGGCCGACTTCGGTGAAGACGACTATCGCCACTACGCGCACGCGAGCAACGACGATCCGATCCCGCGCCCGCTGTCGATTTACGTGCACATTCCGTTTTGCACGAGTCCGTGCTTCTACTGCGGCTGCAACCGGGTGGTCACCCGCGAGCGCAGCAAGGCGGCGGACTATCTGCAGCGTCTCGCGCGCGAGATCCGGATGCAGTCGGAGCTGTTCGACCGCGACCGCAAGGTCATCCAACTGCATCTGGGTGGCGGCACGCCGAACTATCTCGACGCCGCGCAGCTGCGCGCGCTCATGGACATGCTGCGCGACGGGTTCAATTTTGCCAGCGGTGATGAACGCGAGTTTTCGATCGAGATCGATCCGCGCGAGGCCGATCCCGACCTGCTGCACGCGCTGGCAGCAATCGGCTTGAACCGCGCCAGCTTCGGCGTGCAGGACTTCGATCCCGGGGTGCAGGCGGCGATCAACCGGATCCAGCCGATCGAGAAGACGCTGGCCGTGATCCGGTCTGCGCGCAATGCCGGCTTCAAGTCGGTCAGTATCGACCTCATCTATGGCCTGCCGCAACAGACTGTCGAGGGCTTTGCCGCGACCATCGACGCGGTGATCGGCATCCGTCCGGACCGTGTCGCGGTCTACAGCTATGCACACCTGCCGGAGGTGTTCCGCGCACAGCGTCAAATCGAAGCCAGCGAGCTGCCCACACCTGCCACCAAGCTGCAGCTGCTGGGCACTGCGGTGAACATGCTCGCCGCGGCAGGCTACCGCTACATCGGCATGGACCACTTCGCCCTGCCCGCCGACGAGCTGGTCCGTGCGCAGGAATCGCATACGCTGCAGCGCAACTTCCAGGGCTATTCAACCCACGCCGAATGCGATTTGCTGGGGCTCGGCGTGAGCGCCATCGGGCGGGTCGGCGATTGCTACGTGCAGAACGCGCGCGACCTGCTCAACTACTATTCCGCGATCGACGCCGGCCACCTGCCGGTGGTCAAGGGCTACGTGGTCACCAATGAAGATGCGCTGCGTGGCGAGGTGATCCAGGCGCTGATGTGCCACGGCAGCGTCGAGTTCCGCGACGTCGAGCACCACCATCCCGGCCTGGACTTCGCGGCCCACTTCGGCGACGAGATGCACCGGATGAGCAGCCTCGCGCGCGACGGTCTGGTCGATGTCGATGCCAGCGGAATCCGCATCACCGGACGCGGCCGGCTGCTGATGCGTGTCGTGGCCATGGTCTTCGACCAGTA
>JBBSDI010000263.1:0-5651 GCA_038249585.1 Lysobacterales bacterium
ATATTTCCGGTGTGTCAACCAATGGCGATGCGCTGCGTTAGACTGCCCAACGTTGCTGGAAGAAGCGTCCCGTAAACACATGCCGC
Source organism: Lysobacterales bacterium (assembly GCA_038249585.1). Lineage (GTDB taxonomy): Bacteria > Pseudomonadota > Gammaproteobacteria > Xanthomonadales > Ahniellaceae > UBA4656. Next base: position 87 of record JBBSDI010000263.1, read on the forward strand.
GAGCGCTTCCAAGCTGTCTGGTCTGCCTGCTGGGGGTCATCTGGCCGATCCTCGATGTCGACGCGCGGACGGAAACGAGCGCGGTCGTTTGCAAGGTGTACTCGGCCACCGGTCCGTTGAACTGCGAGCCCGATCCGGATTTCGAACCGAATCCCGATCCGAACCCCGATGGCGATCCCGGCACGGGCGTGGGGACCGGCCCGCCGGTCGATCGAGGCTGCGATCTGATCGCCGGTCGGCCGATCAATGTCAATGTCCGCTGGGACCAGGTTTGGCAGGCGCTCAACGATCGTGGCGGCTGCACCAGCGGCTGTCATCTGGCTGTCGCTCCCGCGGCGGATCTCGACCTCTCCAGCCGCCAGCTGGCCATCTATTACCTGGTCGGCCAGCAAAGCACCCAGGGCAACGTGATGCGCGTCCTACCGGGGAATGCAGCGGCCAGTTTGCTTTATCAGAAGATCGGCTGTAGCGCGCCGGCTGTGGGGCAACCCATGCCACCGCCGGGCGGGCATTTGCCGGAAGATATTCAAGGCCTGATCTACGATTGGATCGAACAAGGGGCGCTCGGTGAGCCCATCGAAGATCCGATTCCGCGTGCTTTCGTGTTCAAGGATTCGCTGGAAACTCTGCGTTAGAACATCAACTTCATGCCGCCTGTCTGTTCTGCACGGCGGTGCGGCTAGATCCGGGGAAAATGCTGCCATGACTACCTGCCCGATTTCGGTCCCGTCATCATCCGGCGGATCCGTGTACGCCACACGCGGTCGCACAGGATCCACCGCGCCCGCGCGCAGCAGCCGGGGCTGGATGATCGGCACGCTGGGCTGCCTGGCCATCGCCCTGGGCGGTGTGAGCACGACTGGCATCGCCAGGGAGTCTGTCGACGCCGTTCCGAAAGCCGCCTACGCCGTCGGTTCCGACCTCAGCGGCACTTTTTTCGATCCCGCGCAAAGCGGCCACGGCTTTGCCGTCGAGCACATCGATGGCGGTGGTACACCGCTGGTCGTGGTGACGTGGTTCGCCTATCAGGGCGGCAAGCAGCGCTGGCTGTTCGGCGTCGGGCCCGCCACAGGCAATGAGGCGCGCGTACCGCTGACAATCTCGACCGGCGGCGACTTTCCGCCGCGCTTCACAACCGCATCGGTGACCCAGCAGCCGTGGGGCGAGCTGACCCTGCGGATGAACAATCGCGATTCAGGTACGGCGATCTGGACCACCAGCTACCCGGGTTTCAGCAGCGGGCAGATGCCCATCCAGCGACTGACCCAGCTTGCCGCGACCTTTGATCCGACCAGCAATCAGATCGCATCGTGTCACTCCGGTACCTGGTTCGATCCGGCGCAGAGTGGTCACGGCGTGATCACCGAAGTGATCGGGGCGGCGCCCAATCGCACGCTGGTTGCAATCTGGTACACGTATCTCAACGGCGAGCAGCGCTGGATTGCCGCAGCCGGCCCGATCCAGGGCGCCAGTGCCACGCTGAGCGCAACGATCACCAGCGGTGCCGACTTTCCCCCCGGCTTCAGCGCATCGAGCGTGGTGTCGCAGCCGTGGGGCACGCTGACTTTCCGCGCGATCGATGCCAACAACGCGAACTGGAGCTGGAACAGCACGCAACCGGGCTTCGGCAGCGGATCGTTGAGCATGACGCGTCTGACCGGGCTTACCGGCAGCGACTGCGGCCCCAGCACCGATGCGCTTGCCGCGCGCTTTCTGACCCAGGCCAGCTTTGGTCCAACTCCGGCAGAAACCGGTAGCGTCCGCCAGCTCGGCTACACAGGGTGGATCGAACGGCAGAAGACCTTGCCGCCGACTTTGGCGCGTCCGCTGCTCGAGCAGCAAGTCGCCGCACTGGTAGTGGCCAATCCGCAGAATGCGCCGGCCTATCGTAGCGTGCGCATGCAGAACTGGTTCGCCAGCGCACTCAACGCCCCCGACCAGCTGCGACAACGCGTTGGTTATGCTTTGTCGCAGATCCTGGTGCTCTCGGATGTCGGCGTGCTCGACGACAACCCGATCGGCGTTGCCGAATACAACGACATCCTGCTGCGCAATGCGTTCGGCAACTATCGCACCCTGCTGCGCGAGGTCAGCCGCAGCCCGATGATGGGCAGTTTTCTGACCCATCTACGCAACTTCAAGACCGACTGGACGGTCGGAGCCGGTGGCGCGCTGGTCCCCAGCCTGATCCAGCCGGACGAAAACTACGCACGCGAGCTCATGCAGCTGTTTTCGATCGGATTGATCGAGCGCAATCGCGACTTCACGCCGATCCTCGGTGGTGGCCAACCGCTTGCGACTTATTCGCAGGAACTGATTTCCAACACGGCCAGGGTGCTGACCGGCTTTTCCTACCAATGCTCCGGGCCCACATCGGTCGGTGGGATCGCTCTCGCACGCAACTGTGGAGGCTGCAGCGGTACCGGCTGCAACTTCTCCACCACCGCGTTCTTCTCCACACCATCCCGCTACGCGGTTCCCGGCACCGTCACCGCGTTGATCCACCCCGACGCATACGCCCCGATGGTCTGCTATCCGCGCTACACCGACAGCGGAAGATCGGCGACTGCGGCCAACGCCTATGCCGTGCTCCCCGCCCCCAACGATCGCAAGACCCTGCTGGCGGGAATCACCATCCAGCCCAGCACCGTCGCCTGCCACACGGGAACCACCGGCGCCGATCAGCAGACCTGCATCAACTACTGCGAAACCCAATTCGACACGCTGGTCAATTCGCTGTTTTTCCACCCCAACGTGGCGCCGTTCATGTCGCGGCAGTTGATCCAGCGTCTGACCACCAGCAATCCTTCGCGTGGCTATATCGATCGCGTAGCCGCAGTGTTTGAAGACGACGGCAGCGGCGTGCGCGGCAACCTCGGTGCGGTGGTCAGCGCGATCCTGCTCGATCCGGAGGCCAGGTCGCCGACGCCGGCGGCGAACTTCGGCAAGCTGCGTGAACCGATCCTGCGCCTGACCGCGATCTGGCGCGCGTTCGCGGTTGCTCCCGGCAGCAATGGCGGCAACGGCCTGACCACGCCGGAGCGTGGCTTCGGACAGCGGCCGCTGGGTGCGCAAACGGTGTTCAACTTCTATGGACCCGATTATCAACAGCCAGGCGCGATCGCCAGCGCAGGGCTGTTTTCGCCCGAATTCCAGATTCTCGACGAGTCCACGTTCATCACCATGTCGGATGAGTTGTGGCGCCGGATTTTCTCCGGCTACACGATCACCAACGCCACCACGACCACGTTCTCGGTGCCCACCGGCAATGCCTATATTCCTCCCGCGGCCCTCGATGCGATTCCAACCGAGCACGCTGCATTGGTCGAGGCGCTCAACCAGCGGCTTGTGTACGGTCGGATGAGCGCGAGCATGCGCTCGCGCCTGACATCCACGCTCAATTCAGGACTGGCTGGCGCCGAGCACCGGCGCAAGGTTCTCAACATGATCCACCTGATATCGATCTCGCCCGAGTTCGTCGTTCAAATCTAATCCAGGAGCCGACCATGGAATACATGGCCAATCAACGACGCCGCGCGTTCATGAAAAAACTCGGTGGCGCTTTTGCGGCTGGCTCGGTTGCCAGCCTGTTGCCGCAGCTGGCTTTGCTGCCGCGCGCATACGCGCAGTCTACGGGCGGCTATCGCGCGCTGGTCTGCGTGTATCTTGGCGGAGCGAACGATTCATTCAACTGGATCGTGCCGCGCGACAACGAAGCGTCGGGGAGCCGCTACGACACCTATCGCGCCACGCGCGGCGGGGTCTACAGCGGCACCAACACGGCGGGCCTGGCGTTGGCATTCAACGATCTGCTGCCGGTCAACCCGATCAACCAGAGCAGCGCCTACGGGTTGCATCCGGCGCATGCCGATTTCGTCGCGACCAATGCTGGCAGCACTCAGAACCATAGCGGCCTGCACAGCCTGTTCAATCAAGGCAAGGTTGCGGCCGTGTGCAATGTGGGAACCCTGATCCGGCCGGTGACGAAAACCGAGTACAACAGCGGCGCTCCGCGGCCGCCGCAGCTTTTTTCGCATAACGACCAGGAGCTGCTGTGGCAGATCGGGCTGGGATCCGGCAGCAGCCCGGCCGCGCGGTTCGGCTGGGGCGGCCGAGTGGCCAAGGCCACTGGTGCGGCCGCGTTGTCGAATGGACTCTCGCCGACGCTATCGGTAGCGGGCGCTGCGCGGTTCCTGATCGGCGACCAGATCATGCCGTTCCAGCTTTCCTCCACAGGCGCGGACCTGATCGACAACTACACCGCGGCCAGTGCGGGAAACAACAACAACGATGTGCGCCGCGCCTTGCTGGACTCGTTGCTCGCCGACACCCAGACGCATCTGTTCACCAGCGAATACTCGGCAATCGCGCGCCGCTCCCTTGCGATCGGCGAGAGCATCGCGGCATTGGCCAACGCCGCCGACGGCAGCGGCAACGTCACCACGATTTTCCCGGCGGGCAACTCGCTGGCCGACCAGCTGCGCATGGTGGCGCGCATGATCAAGATCAGCCGCAACTCGCTCGGCGCACAGCGTCAGGTGTACTACGTGCGTGCGGGCGGCTTCGATCTGCACTCCGGGATGTTCACTGGCGGCGCGGTCGCAAGTACCGGGCACGGCGGATTGCTCACCGGCGTCAACCAGGCGCTGGGCGCATTCTGGACTGCGCTGGGCGAGATCGGTGCGCGCGCTCAGGTCACCACCTTCAGCATGTCGGAGTTCGCGCGCACCCTGACCGGCAACGGCTCGGGATCGGATCACGCCTGGGGCGGCAACATGCTGGTCATCGGCGACGCGGTGCGTGGCAACCAGCTTTACGGAACCTATCCGAAGCTGGTAGTCAACGCCGACGACAATGCGAACAAGGACTGGAGTTTCAGTCGCGGACAGTACATTCCCACCACCGCTGTCGATCAGGTTGCGTCCACCCTGGCCCGCTGGATGGGAGTCACCGACAGCAGCGCCCTGACCGCGATTTTTCCATCGATCGGCAACTTCTCGACCAGCGACCTGGGATTCATGTCGCCCTGAGCGGAACGGGCAGCGCGGGAGCCGCTGGACAAGTCCCGCACGGCGCGGTGGCGCGCCGCGCGCGTGCATCAAGGCGATCGTCGCAGGACAGGGTAATGCCCGTCGACGCGGACAGCTGTGACTGGATACATGCAGCGGGGAGCGTTCAGCCAGGACCGAGGCGATCAAGCCTGGCTCAATCAAAGCCAAGGGTCGGGGAGAATTGATCCTGAAAGTTTTTCGCCGCTCGGGCACATCGGCGAAGCGTCGCCTGCGGCACGCACGCCTTCATTCCGTCCGTCCCCATTTCGCTGTCCGGTTTTCGCCTTTCCGCTACCAACCGAAGAAGCGCACCACGTCGGCGCGCCGATTCATCGTGTCGGCCACGCCGAGCGCCATCAGTTCGCGCGTGTAGGGCGCTTCGAACAGCAGGTAACTGGCCAGTGCCGCACCGCGCGCGTCGTCACCGCGGCCTTCGACACCTACTCCACGCAGCATCGCCCGGATCGGCAGGGGCAATGTGCCCAGATGTCGGGCGGCGATGTCGTCCAGACGC
>JBBSDI010000264.1:0-5615 GCA_038249585.1 Lysobacterales bacterium
ACCGCTTCGGCATGATCGCGCCGTTCAATCTCGCGACCTCGCCGCGTTTCAATCGCGAGGGCAGCCTGATTGCCGCCGCACTCGACCTGCATCGGCTGTCGATCGAGCGCGGCAAACCCGATGCGCGCCGCAGTCCGGGCTATCAGGCGCGCGACGAAATGCGGATCAGGGCGCGCCTTCAGATGCTCGAGCGCCGCTTCGATCCGGCCGCCGATCGGGCCCTGCTGGGCTACCGCCTGCGCCGTTACGCCGCACTGCCGGCGCTGCAACGGGTCGCCGAGCTCGATGCCTGGCTCGGCATCCGCGGCGATGCGCCGGATCTGAACGGGATCAATGCGCGCCTCGACGCTTTTTACGCCGGGACCCGGCTTGCCGATGCAGCGACCCGGATGTCCTGGTTGGGCGCTTCGCCCGCGCGCATCGAGTCGGCCGACGACACCGCCCTGCAACTGGCCGTGGCACTGCGGCCGGCGATCCAGCGTATCGAGGCTGAAGGCAAGTTCGCTGCTGGCACCGATCTGCTGCTGCGTCCGCGCTTCATGCGCGCGATGATCGATTTCCAGGCTAGTCAGGGCCGGCCGGTGTATCCGGACGCCAACGGCACGCTGCGGGTTACTTATGGCAATGTCGTCGGTTACAGCCCGCGCGATGCGGTGCAGTACGCGCCGTTCACGACCCTTGCCGGGATCGTCGAGAAGGACACCGGTGTCGCGCCCTTCGACACCCCGAAGTCCCAGCTGGCAGCGATTCGCGCCGGGCAGGGGCGTGCCTACGCGGCCAGGGATCTGGGCGAGGTGCCGGTGAACTTTCTTGCCGATCTCGATATCACGGGTGGCAATTCGGGATCGCCGAGCTTGAACGCGCGCGGCGAACTCGTGGGGCTGGTGTTCGACGGCAACTGGGAGTCGGTCAGCGCGAACTGGATCTTCAATCCGGCACTGACCCGCTCGATCCACGTCGACATCCGTTACATGCTGTGGGTGATGGACGAGGTCGATCGCGCCGAGCACCTGATCCGCGAAATGGGCCTGGTGCCGGCCTCGCCATAATCCGATGGCACCCGCGGACGCCCGCCCCGACGCGATCTTCCTGCTCGGTCCGACCGCATCCGGCAAGACCGCGCTGGCCGTAACGCTGGCCGCGCGGTTTCCGCTGGCGCTGATCAGCGTCGATTCGGCGCTGGTCTACCGCGGCATGGATATCGGCACTGCCAAGCCGGATGCGGCAACGCTGCATGCCACGCCGCACGCACTGATCGACATCCGTGAGCCCGAGCAGGGCTATTCGGCCGCCGAGTTCCGCACCGATGCGCTGGCGGCGATGCACGAGGCGGCTGCCAGCGGCCGCACGCCGCTACTGGTGGGCGGCACCAGTCTGTACTTCCGTGCACTGGAGCGGGGCCTGTCGTCGCTGCCCGGGGCGGATGCGGAAGTCCGCGCGCAGCTGGAGGCCGAGGCCGCCACGCACGGTTGGGCGTCGCTGCACGCGCGGCTGGCAGCGCTCGATCCGGTGGCTGCCAGCCGCATCCATCGCAACGATCCGCAGCGCATCCAGCGCGCGCTGGAAGTGATCGCGCTGACCGGCAACCCGCTGTCGGCGCAGCAACAGGGCGGCAGTACCCGGCTGCCGTGGCGGGTACTCAAGCTGGTTGCCTGCACGGTCGATCGCGGCGCGCTGCACCGGCGGATCGCCGCGCGCTTCGCTGCCATGCTGGATGCCGGACTGCTCGATGAAGTCGCGCGCCTGCACGCCCGGGCCGGCCTCAGCGCAGACAGTCCGGCCATGCGCGCGGTCGGCTACCGGCAGGCGTGGGAGCACCTCGACGGGCGGATCGACCGCCAGCAGTTGCTCGAGCGCGGAATCTTCGCCACCCGCCAGCTGGCCAAGCGCCAGCTGACCTGGCTGCGCAGTACCCGCGATGCCGCGTGGCTGGCACCCGAGGGGACCGATGCGGTAGGCCGGGTGGCGAGGTTTCTGCGCGGCGTCACGCCACCATGACGGGCTGCGGTTGAACTTTTGCCGCCCGCCTCCATACTTGCCTTCCGCCCAGCGACCTGACGGCGGTTTTTGTCCGACGCCTGTTTGGTCGGGCCCGTTGGCGTACACGCGGCACTGTCGTACGCCGTTTCGAATGGACGATTAGGAGAACAACATGTCCAAGGGTCAGTCGCTGCAGGATCCATTCCTCAACGCGCTGCGTCGCGAACGCATCCCGGTTTCGGTCTATCTGGTCAACGGGATCAAGCTGCAGGGCACCGTCGAGTCCTTCGATCAGTTCGTGGTGCTGCTGCGCAATACGGTCAGCCAGATGGTTTACAAACACGCGATTTCCACCGTGGTGCCGTCGCGCAACGTGCGCATCAGCGAGCAACCGGGTGGGCCCGGCGCCGAGGGCGCAGAGGACGTCAGCTGAGCGCCGGCAATAGCACCAGCGCGATGTTCGAGCGCTCGCGTGGCGGCGAGCGCGCGCTGTTGTTGCAGCCCGTGCACCAGCGCGAGGACGCTGAAGAAGCGCTGATCGAACTGAGCGAGCTGGCGCGCTCGGCCGGCGCGGAGGTGCTCGGCGCGCTCACCGCGCGGGTCGACAAGCCGAACGCGCGCTACTACGTAGGCAGCGGCAAGGCCGAAGAGGTGCGCATGGAGCGCCTGCGGTTGGGTGCCGACGTGGTGCTGGTCAACCATGCGCTCAGTCCCGTGCAGGAGCGCAACCTCGAGAAGCTGTTCGAGTGCCGGGTGGTCGACCGCACCGGGCTGATCCTCGACATCTTCGCCCAGCGCGCGCGCAGTCACGAGGGAAAACTGCAGGTGGAGCTGGCCCAGCTGAAGCATGTGAGCACCCGCCTGATACGCGGCTGGACCCATCTGGAGCGCCAGCGCGGCGGTGCGATCGGCCTGCGTGGTCCCGGCGAGACCCAGCTCGAGCTGGACCGGCGCCTGATCGGCGAGCGCATGAAGACCCTGCAGCGGCGCCTGGAGAAGGTCGAGGTGCAGCGCACCCAGGCCCGGCGCGCGCGCCAGCGCGGCTCGGTGCCGGTGGTGGCTCTGGTCGGCTATACCAATGCCGGCAAGTCGACCCTGTTCAACGCATTGACCGGCTCGGGCGTGTACGCGGCCGACAAGCTGTTTGCTACCCTCGACCCGACCGTGCGCAAGCTCGAGGGTCTGTCCAGTGGCGCCGCGGTCGTCGCCGATACGGTCGGCTTCGTGCGCGATCTGCCGCACGACCTGGTGGCTGCGTTCCGCTCGACCCTGTCCGAGGCGCGCGATGCGGACCTGCTACTGCACGTGGTCGATGCGCGCGATTCGCATCGCGACGAGCGCATCGCGCAGGTCAACGCGGTACTCAACGAGATCGGCGCGGGCGACATCCCGCAGATTCAGGTATGGAACAAGATCGACCTGATCGAAGGTGCCAGCCCGGCGCTCGATGCGGTCGAAGGAGGCCTGCTGCCACGGGTATGGCTGAGTGCTGCCAAAGACCAGGGCCTCGAGTTGCTGCGCCGCGCGATCGACGAGCGCTTCGCGCGCGAGCGCCTGCACGGCTGGCTGCACCTGCCGGCCAGCGCGGGACGCCTGCGTGCGCGCCTGTTCGCTGCCGGTGCGATCGCCAGCGAGCGCGCCGGCGAAACCGGATGGGATCTCGAAATCGATGCGCCGCTGGCGGTGGTCGAGCCGCTGTACGGATTGCCCGATGGCGATGGGGCACTGCTGCGCGATGCGCTGCAGCCCGATCGCGTGGCGCATTGAGCACGTGTGGCGCAGATCGGCGGCGCGACTCGCGTCCATCATCCGGGCTAGAATCGCGATGTTGACCGTTTGCGGACGCAGGACCTGCTTGACTAGCTTGACCTTCTGCCCCACGCCAACTCTGGTGGTGCGAAACAATCAATTCTGCGCTTCGCCCCGGCACCGTGCCGCAGGGCGGGCGACTCGGGAGTAGTGCATGGCTTGGAATGAACCTGGCGGCAAACGTCGCGACCCTTGGCAGGGCGGCGGAGGTGGTGGCAGTGGCGGCGGCGGCGGTGCGCCCGATCTGGACGCCATGCTCAAACGCCTGCGGGATGGCTTCGGCAGCATCTTCGGCGGCGGTGGCCGGGGTGGTGCTGGTGTGTGGATCGTGGTCGTCGGCATCATCGCGGCGTGGTTCCTGCTCGATTCGTGGAGCCGTATCGACCAGACCCAGCGCGGCGTGGTGCTGCGCTTCGGCGAGTACAACCGCACCATGCAACCGGGCCTGCGCCTGAAGTGGCCCGGCCCGATCGAGACCGTCGACGTGGTGCAAGCCACCCAGGTGCGCTCGACTGCCGACCAGGTGCGGATCCTGACCCGAGACGAGAATATCGTCGCGGTCGAGTTCAGCGTGCAGTACACGGTCGGCGACCCGCGCGCCTTCCTGTTCGCGGTCAAGGACCCGGATGAAACCATCCGTGCCGCGGCCGAGAGCGCGGTGCGCCAGGTGGTGGGCAACAAGACCATGGATGCATCCTTCGGCCAGCTCTCGGAGCTGTCGGGCGAGGCGACTACGGTGCTGCAGAAGATCCTCGATGACTACAGCCGCGAGATTCTGAGCACCGCCGAGGGCGCGCCGACGCAGCAGTTCTTCATCGTTGGTGAGTTCAATTTCCAGAACGTGCGACCGCCGCCGGAGGTCAAGGAAGCATTCGACGATGCGATCATCGCGCGCGAGGACAAGCAGCGCGCCGAGAGCGAAGCGCAGGCCTATGCCAGCCAGGTCGTTCCCGAAGCCCGCGGTCAGGCTGCACGCGTGCGCGCCGAAGCCGAGGGCGCACGCGAGTCGCTGCTGGCGACCGCGGATGGTGAGGCGGAGCGATTCAGCCTGCTGCTCGCCCAGTACCGCCTGGCACCGGAGATCACCCGCAAGCGTTTGATGCTCGAGACCATGCAGGAAGTTCTCACCGGCTCGCCCAAGGTGATCGTCGAGGGTGGTGGTGAGAAAGTGCTGTACCTGCCGCTGGACAAGATCGGCCAAGGCGCGAACGGTGGGCCGTCCGGGCCGCCCTCGTCGGCGAACATGCCGCAAGCGGCAACTGTTCCTGCGGTTGAAGCCGCACGTGCTCGCGACGCAACCCGGACCGGCCGAGAGGGGAGAAACTGATGAAACCGTTTGTGATTTTCCTGGCCTTGATCGTGGCCCTGTTGACGTCGACTTCGATGTTCACCGTGCGTGAGAACGAGTATGCGGTGCTGTTCCAGTTCGGCGCGATCCAGCGCGTCGACTACGCGCCCGGTCTGCATTTCAAACTGCCTTTCGTGCAGAACGTGGTCAAGTTCGAACGTCGCCTGCTGACGGTCGATTCCGAACCGGAGCGTTACCTGACCTCCGAGCGCAAGGACGTGATCGTCGACTTCTACGCCAAGTGGCGCATCGCCGACGTGGCGAAGTTCTACGGCGCGTTCCAGGGCGATGAGGCGCTGGCCAGGCAGCGATTGCTGCAGATCGTGCGCGAGCCGCTGCGGCAGGCGTTCCAGCAGCGCAAGCTTCAGGAAGTCGTTTCCGGTCGTGGCGATCTGATCGATCAGGTAGTCAAGGCCTCCGATACGGCCGCGCAGGGTTTGGGCATTGCCGTGGTGGACGTGCGCATGATCCGCATCGA
>JBBSDI010000265.1:0-5615 GCA_038249585.1 Lysobacterales bacterium
CCGCCCCGCCCCCCACAGCGGCACCGATGACTTCCGCCAGTCGCTGCCATGGCAGCTCCCACACAGAGCAAGACCTACCTCGGCACTTCCGAAGGCGCCCGCTCCGCTCGAACTGTGGCACCCGCCATGGCGGCGACAGCGGCACTGATGTCTTGCGCCAGTCGCTGCCATGGCAGCTCATACACAGAGCAAGAACTACCTCGGCACTTCCGAAAGCGCTCGCTCTGCTCGAACTGTGGGAGCCGCCATGGCGGCGACAGCGGCACTGATGACTTGCTCCAGTCGCTGCCATGGCAGCTCCCACATCGAGGAAGTGATGCTGCAGCAAGTTCGTCGGCGCCAGCTCCGTTCGCAGGGCAACAGTGCATGAAGCATCCCCGCTAGACTCCGATGTCCCGTATGTCATCCGCCCGATGCCAATGAGTCCTGCGATCACGCTCAGCGCGCTGAACAAATCCTTTGGCAGCAAGCGCGCGGTGATCGATCTGGACTTGCAGGTGCCACGCGGCGCGCTGTACGGCATCATCGGTCCCAACGGTGCGGGCAAGTCGACCAGCCTGCGCATGATCCTGTCGATCCTGTTTCCCGACTCCGGTCGGATCGGCGTGCTCGGCGAAGATTCCGCGCTAAAGGCCAAGGATCGCATCGGTTACCTGCCCGAGGAGCGCGGCGTTTACCGCAAGATGCGGATCGCCGATTTCCTGCTGCACATGGCGGTGCTCAAGAGCGTGCCGCGCGCTACTGCGCGAGCCCGCGTACGCGAATGGCTGGAGCGGGTCGGGCTGCCGGAGGTGGCGAACAAGCGTGCCGAAGAGCTGTCCAAGGGCATGCAGCAGAAGATCCAGTTCATCGCTGCGGTGATCCACCAGCCCGAGCTGCTGATCCTCGATGAGCCGTTCAGCGGACTCGACCCGGTCAACATGCGCCTGCTGCGCGATCTGATCGTGGCCGAGCACCAGCGCGGCACCACCATCCTGTTCTCGACCCACGTGATGCAGCAGGCCGAACAGCTGTGCCAGCACATCGTGATGATCCACGATGGGCGCAAGGTGCTCGACGACACCCTGGCCACGATCCAGTCGCGCCACGCGCCTCGCTCGCTGCGCTTCCTGCCGCTGGACCCGCAGGCCGACGTGGCAGCCGCATTGCAACCGCTGCCGGGCATCACCAACATCAGTCAAGTCGACGGCAACTGGCAGATCGGACTGGATCCGGCCGCGAATCCCGCCGCCCTCGTGCAATCGGTGGCGGCAGCGCTGGCACCCGCGCGACTGGAACTGCTGCGGCCAAACCTGGAGGACATCTTCATCGGCATCGTGCACGGCAGCCACAGCGCCGCGGAGCAGACTGCGGCATGAACAAGATCGTGCAGATCGCGCAGCGCGAGTTCCTCGCCACCGTGCTGACCAAGGGATTCCTGATCGGCATCCTCGCCGTGCCGGTACTGACGTTCGCGATGATCCTGATCCTGCCGCTGCTGATCAACCAGAAGACGCCGAAGATCAGCGGCGAGATCGCCATCCTCGACCGCAGCGGTGTGCTGTTCGAGCGCGTCGCACCGCAGCTGACAGCGGATGCCTTCGCGCAGCGCCGACGCGCCAGCGAGGAGCGGCTGCACGCGATCATGCCCGCTGCGGTGCGCGAACTCGCGCAATCGCCGGCGGCGGAATCGGCCGTGCAGCAGGGCTTGCAACAGGCGCTGGGCGAGGCGCCGGAACTTCAGCTGGTCTTAATCGATACTGCGGCCGACATCGAAGCGGAGAAGCGCGCGCTGCTCGATGGACCGCGACTGGTGCTGGTGGTGGTGCATGCCAACGCGGTACAGCAGGACCCCGCGCTGCCGGCCAGTGCGGAGCTGGGCAGCTACGATCTGTTCGTGCGTGCGAAGCTCGATGATCGCCTGCTCGACCAGCTGCGCGATGCACTCAAGCTCGCCCTTGTCGATGCCCGCCTCGCCGCGCGCCAGATCGATGCCGCACAGATCCGCAGTCTCACCCGCACGCCGTTCGTCGCCCCGCTGGTGATCGATGCCGACGGCGAGCGGCGCAGCAACGAAGCGTTCAATCGCGTACTGCCGATCCTGTTCATGGCGCTGATCCTCGCCACCGTGATGACCGCCGGCCAGCAGCTGATGACCTCAACCATCGAAGAGAAATCCAGCCGCGTGGTCGAGGTGTTGCTGGCCGCGGTATCGCCTACCGAGCTGATGGCCGGCAAGATCCTCGGCCAGCTCGGGGTGGCGAGCCTGCTGATCGGGCTTTACGGCGGACTGGGTCTGCTGGCCCTGATCAGCTTCTCGCTGGTCGGTCTGGTCGACCCATGGATGCTGCTGTATCTGCCGATCTTCTTCCTGATCGCATTCGTGGTACTGGCCTCGCTGATGGCCGCCATCGGGGCGGCAGTCAACGAGCTGCGCGAAGCGCAGGCGCTGCTCACGCCGGTGATCCTGGTGGTGACGCTGCCGATGATGCTGTGGCTGCCGATCAGCCGCGATCCGAACTCGATGTTGGCGACCGTGCTGTCGCTCACGCCACCGGTCAATCCCTTCGTGATGATCCTGCGCCTGAGCTCCAACACGCCGCCACCGCTGTGGCAGGTCTGGCTGTCGATAGCGATCGGCATCGGCTCGATGTTCGCCGCGATCTGGTTCGCCGGCAAGGTGTTCCGCATCGGCCTGCTGATGCACGGCAAGCCGCCGAACCTGATGACCCTGGCACGCTGGGTGCGGCAGGCCTGAGGCGCGCCGCACGCATCGCGATCGATCGCGCGTCGCGTTCTTGCCCAACGCTCAGACGCGCGCAGTCTTCGCCCGCCGCGCCGCCTCGACGAATGCGCGCAGCAAGGGTGCGGTCGGCAGCAGCGCGGCATCCGCGTCGGCAGTGTGGAACTCCGGATGCCACTGGGTGCCGACCAAAAACTCGTGGCGGTTGGAGCGGATCGCCTCGATCACGCCGTCGAAAGCGCGGCACTCGACCGTGAAGCCTTCGGCGAGTCGCCGCACGCCCTGGTGATGGATGGAGTTGATCTGCACCTCGTCGGTGGTGCCATACAGGCTGGCCAGCAGGCCACCGCTTTCGATCCGCGCGGCATGCATGTGCTTGTCGTAAGCGGCGCTGTCGACGTGCTCGAACACGGTGGCGCCGTCGCTGACGAGGTCCTGGTACAGCGCGCCGCCGAAAGCCACGTTGATCAGCTGCATGCCGCGACAGATGCCGAGCACCGGCTTGCCGGCGGATGCGAAGGCCAGGATCAGGTCGCGCTCGAAGCGGTCGCGCGCGGGGTCCAGCGGTCCGCGGGTGGCGCGGCGCTGCTCGCCGTACAGCGCCGGATCGAGGTCGGCACCGCCCTGCAGGACCAGGCCATCGAGCGCCTCGGCGACGTGTCGTGCGGAAAGATCCGCGCGGCGCAGGATGCCTCCGGTCTCGATGGTCGGCACCATCACGGCCAGAGCGCCGGCTTCCATCACCCAGTGTGCGACCGACTGCTCGAGATACTGCAGGGTCTTGCCGCGGAAACCGAGACTGGCCGGCACCTCGCGCAACAGTCGCGGCGAGACACCGACCAGGACCTGCGCCTGAGGCCGGGCCTGATCAGCGGCGACTGCGGACGGTTGGGTCGGTGTCACTGCATCGGGTCCACTGGGCATGGGCGATAGTGTACCGATGCGCGCGCTCAGCGCATCACGATGCGCGCAGCATCCTCAATCCGACTGGGTGCCGGCACCCGCAGCACGGTCGTGCAGATAGCGGCGCAACCAGGCCACATCGCGGCGCATTACGAAGACGCCGAGGGCATACAGCGGCAACAGCAGCAGGATGCCGCCGAGGAAACAGTACAGGATCGTGCGCGCGGACTGCTCGGGCGCGATCTGGAGCGCGTTGATCGCCGAGATCGACGCGATGCACACGACGATCAGCCCGGGGCCCAGTGCGCCGGCACGCATCGCGACCGGGCGATCGCGGGCGGACCCGACGCTATGCTGGATCACGATGCCGACCGTCATCAGCAGCTGCACGCCGAGGCTCACGCCCAGCACGCCCACGTAGGCATGCTCGGACTGCACGCTGGCCCAGACATCGATCCCCGACTGCCGCAGGTACAGCAACACAGCAGCGCTGCAGACGCCCGTCAGCAAGCAGTCGAGAAACACGCCGACCGCAGGCGCATAGCGGGTATCGGATCGCGCCATGCGGCCGAAGCCGAGCATCATGCCGGTGGCGGTCGACCATACTTCCTGGTCGCGGTTGAAAGTCTCGCTCCAGCGCTCTACCTGTGTGCGGGCGAGCAGCAGCTTGATCAGCTCGCCCAGATTGCGCACCCAGTACCCCGCCAGCAGCAACAGCAGGCTGCTCACCGGCTCCCAGCCCGCGACCAGCAGGCCCCACAGCCCGCAGGCGGCGACCCAGGCCAGTTCGAGCCCACCGACATACTGCTCAAAGAAGAATCCGCGATCGCGGCGCGCCAATGCGGCAGCACCGTGCGCGGCGAGCAGGCGGTGATGCGCCGCGGTGATCGGCAAGCCGCGATCGTGGTGGTCGGAATCGCTTGGCGGGGAGTCTCCGCGCATGAGCCGCAACACCTTGGGCGAGAGGTTGGAATCAGCCGGTTCGCACAAGACCGATCGCCAGCTGCCGCCGATCATAATCTGCGGCGCGGCCGCTGGTGTTGCCCTGCTGCAGCGCAATGGCCAGCATTGCGCGCGCCCCGCATTGCTTCGAGAGCGGGATTTCGCCAAGCTTTGGCGGCATCCGCAATCCGCAGGAGGCCGCAATGTACGAAGCCAAGACCAAACCGACCAAACTCAGCGCCGCGGCCTATATCGCCGCGATCGACGACGAGGCGCGCCGCAAGGATTGTCGCGCCCTGCTTGCACTCATGCAGCGCATCACCGGTTGCGCGGCAAAGATGTGGGGGCCGAGCATCGTCGGTTTCGACCAGTACCACTACCGCTACGCCAGCGGCCATGAAGGCGATGCCTGCGTGGTCGGATTCTCCGCGGGAAAAGCACAGCTGAGCATCTATCTGGTTTCCGGCTACGACGCGCCCGAGACCAAGGCACTGCTGCAGCAACTGGGCAAGCACAAACTCGGCAAGGCCTGCCTGTACGTCAAGCGCCTGTCCGACATCCAGATGCCGATCCTCGAAACGCTGGTGGCACAGTCGGTAGCCGAAACCCGTCGACGCTATCCCGCGCAGGGCGGCTGAAAAGGGGTTTTACCCGGTTGCCGCCGCGCTGCACTCGCAGTGCGTGGCGCCTTGCGCGAGGAACCAGCTTTCCCGCACGACCGAACAAGGCCTGCCAATCCAACGATCGCCACGAAGCTTGTTACGCTCACGGTCCCGCTGCGTGCAGCCCACCGAGTGCGGCGCGCGGCCGCCTCTGACCAGCTGATGGAGAACCCGCCATGCGCCTGCCCAATCTGCTTGCCGCGATCATGCTCTCGGCGATTGCAAACCCTGCCCCGGCCGCCGATGGGCAGACCGTGCTGATCACCGGCGCGAACCGCGGCATCGGGCTGGAGTATGCGCGCCAGTTCGCCGCCAAAGGCTACAACGTGATCGGCACCGCGCGCGATCCGGCTGCCGCCACCGAACTGCGCGCGATCATCGAGCGC
>JBBSDI010000266.1:0-5598 GCA_038249585.1 Lysobacterales bacterium
CAAGTTCGTCGGCGCGCTGGGCGTGCCGCTGGTGCTGCTGGCGATCCTGCTGGCGATGCCGCTGTCGCTGGCGGTGGGCACCGACCTGGATCTGGGCAAGGTCGCTACCGGCGCACTCGGCCTGCTGCTGCTGACCGCGGCGTTGAGCGCACTCGGCGTGCTGTGTTCGGCCTACGCGCAGCATCCGGCCAGTGCCGCACTGGCGGCGATGGCGGCGGGACTGATCGGCTGGATCGCCGACGGTGCGGCGCGCGAGCGTGGGGTCACCGATGGCCTGCTCAACTGGCTGGCGCTACCGACCCACCTCACCGCCTTCATGCGCGGCGTGGTGGCCTCGGTCGACGTGGCGTATTTCCTGTTGCTCGTGGTGCTGTGCCTGGGGCTTGCCGCGATGCGCCTGGCGCGCCTGCGGGAGCTGGGCTGATGGCGCGGGTACTGCGCATCGCGCAGCCGCTGTTGCTGGTGCTGGCGGTGGCACTGGCTGGTTGGCTGTCGGTGCACTGGCAGTGGCGCGGCGATTTCAGTT
The DNA here is from genome assembly GCA_038249585.1 of Lysobacterales bacterium. Lineage (GTDB taxonomy): Bacteria > Pseudomonadota > Gammaproteobacteria > Xanthomonadales > Ahniellaceae > UBA4656. The sequence continues at coordinate 527 of JBBSDI010000266.1, forward strand.
TCGGCCAGCGGGCCAGCCTGTCGCAGGCCACGCTCGACGTGCTGGCCGCGCTCGATGGCCCGGTCGAGGTGGTGTCCTATGCGCGACCCGTCGGCGCGCTGCGCGAGACGGTCGGCGCCTTCGTGGCACGCTACCGCCAGCGCAAGGCGGATCTCACGCTGCGCTTTGTCGATCCGGATCTGGATCCGGGTGCGATGCGCGCGCGCGGCATCAGCCTCGACGGCGAGATCGAGCTCAGCTTCGAGGGCCGCAGCCAGCGCCTGACCACGCTCAATGAGCGCGAGTTCACGCTCGCCCTGCTGCGCCTGTCTCGCGGCGCCGAGCGCGTGCTGGCCTTCATCAGCGGCCATGGCGAGCGCGCGCCGGATGGCGAGGCCAACTTCGATCTGGGTCGCTTCGGCCAAGCGCTGGCAGCCGACGGCATTCGCAGCGTGCGGCTGGATCTGAGCGCCGTGGCCGAGATCCCCGCAAATACGGATGTGGTGGTGATCGCCGGACCCAGGGTGCCGCTGGCGCCGGCGCAGGCTTCCGCGATGGTGCGCTGGGTCGATGCCGGCGGCGCGCTGTTGTGGCTGACCGAGCCCGGGGTCGAGGACGGTATGGATGCGCTGGCGCAGGCGCTGGGCCTGCGCATGTTGCCGGGCATCGCGGTCGATGCGGCGGCACAGGGACTGGGCATCGGCGATCCGGGCTTCGCCGCTGTGTCGAAATTTCCTAGCCATCCGATCACCCGCGATTTCGACCTCACCGTGCTGTTGCCGCAAGCGGCCGCATACGCGGTGGTCGGCGCAGGCTCTTTCGATGCAAAGCCCATACTTCGCACCAGCGATCGCTCGTGGACCGAATCGGGCGCGATTGCGGCCGAGATCCGCTACGACGCCGATGCCGGCGAGATTCCCGGGCCATTGGACCTGGGGTTCGCGCTGACCCGCCTGTCGCCGCGCCCGGATCGCACCGAGCAGCGCGTGGTGGTGATCGGCGACGGTGATTTCCTGTCCAACAGCTTTCTCGGCAACGGCGGTAATCGCGCGCTGGGCGCGCGAGCGGTCAACTGGCTGCTGGCCGACGATGCGATGGTCGATATCGCGCCGGTGCAAGCGCCCGACCGCACCCTCGCGCTGACCCGTACCCAGGGCGGCGTGATCGGGATCGGATTCCTGCTGGTTCTGCCGCTGCTGCTGCTGCTCACCGGCGCGCTCATCGCGTGGCGGCGCCGACGCAGGTAGGATCGTCTACCCGAATCGCCACCGGCGGCCTGCCGGTGCGCGCCAGCGGCTCGGCGCAGGATCGTCCGATGAAGCGGCAGACACGCCAGACCTGGATCCTGCTCGCCGTGGTCGCAGCCCTGGGGCTCGCCGCGATCGGTGAAACCGTGCGCGACCGCCGCAATGCGCCGCGCCCATTGCTCGCGGATTCCGCTCACATCGACACGATCGCGCTGGAGTGCGCGCAGTGCGCGCCACGACGCTTCCAGCGCGTGCAGGGTCGCTGGGACATGGTCGCACCGTGGGTGGTGCCGGCAGACCCCCGTGAGATCGACCGCCTGCTGGGCCTGGCCACGGCACCCGTGCGACGGCGCTTTGCGATCAATCAGGTCGATCCGGCCACGCTGGGTTTCGTGCCGCCGTTTGCGGTGGTGCAACTGGGCAAGCGGCGCATCGAGTTCGGCACCACCGATCCGATCAACCACGCGCGCTATGTGCGCAGCGGCGACACCGTGGCCGTGATCGCCGATCGCATCAGCGTGGTGCTGCTGGAGCCGCCGGAACGCTTCGTCGACGCCGGGCCCTTCGCCGGTTTGCACAATGGCGTAGTGGCGATCACCGAGGCCGCAGCCGACTGGCCAGCAGCCCAGGTGCAGGCGCTCGCCGCATTGCGCGCCGACGAGGTCCGCGCGGCCGCCGAGCCGCTCGCGGGTCGTGCGCTGCTGGTGCGCGACGGTGCCGGCCGCAACCATCGCTACCTGCTCGCGCGCGACGGCGAGCGGATGCTGCTGCGTCGCGAGGAGCCACCGCTGGGCTACGTGCTGCCGCTGGGCACCACGCTGCCGGGCGCACGTTGAGTTTGCGCCGTGCCTGAGCTGCCCGAGGTCGAAACCACCCGCCGCGGAATCGCGCCACACGTGATCGGCCAGCGTGTGCGCGCGCTTGAGCTGCGCACGCGCATGCTGCGCTGGCCGATCCCGCCCAGCCTGCCGCGATTGCTGGCCGGCCAGCGCATCGAGTCGGTCGAGCGGCGCGCGAAGTACCTGCTGCTGCATGTCGCCAGCGGCGATGTGATCGTGCACCTGGGCATGTCGGGCTCGCTGCGGGTGCTGCCGCAGGGCACCCCGTTGCGCAAACACGATCATGTCGATCTGGTCCTCGAATCCGGCCAGATGCTGCGCTTCAACGACCCACGCCGCTTCGGCTGCTGGCTATGGCAGGCGCAGGGGTTCACCCACGACCTGCTGGCCCATCTCGGCCCCGAGCCGCTGTCGCCGGCATTCGACGGCGATCACCTGTGGCGCCGCTCGCGCGGACGCCGCGGCCCGGTGAAGAACTTCCTGATGGATCAGGCGATCGTGGTCGGCGTGGGCAACATCTACGCCGCCGAGGCGCTGTTTCGCGCCGGCATCGACCCGCGCCGCGCCGCCGGGCGCGTCTCGCGCGCGCGCCATGCGGCACTGGCGGCCGCAGTGCGCGCGATCCTCACCCACGCCATCCAGCGCGGCGGCACCACCCTGCGCGATTTCATGCAGCCCGACGGCGAACCGGGCTATTTCGAACAGGAGCTGTTCGTCTACGGCCGCGCCGGCGAGGCCTGCAAGCAGTGCGGCAGCCTGATCCGGACGCTCAACATCGGCCAACGCGCCAGCTGCTGGTGTCCGGCGTGCCAGCGTTAGTGCTCTGGCCTGCGACGCGGTCGGAGTATCGAAGAGATTGTTTTGGTCTATAGTTGGGCTACGAATAGCCACAAGAGTGTTTACATGCGCCCCAAGACCGAGCGCCCCGCCGCCAGCGCGCGCTGGAAATCCAGCGTGGCCGCTGCTCCGGGCAAAGCCAAGAAAAGCGCGGTGGCCCGGCCCGCCCGCGTCAAGCAGGTCAAGCAAAAGCCGGGCGTCAGCGTGCACTCGTTCCGGACCATGCTGCGCACCGCGCCGCTGATCAAGCGGGTGCTGATTGAGCGCGACGGCGTGCCGCATCAGGTTGTTCAGGGCCTGATCAAGGAAATCGGCGTCAGCAGCAGCGATTTCCAACGCTATGTGCGCATCCCCAAGGCGACCTTCACCAAGAAGATGAAGGACAAGTCCCTGTTTGCCGGCACGACCGGGCAGTCGATGGTCGGCCTGATGGATCTGATCAACAAGGTGGAAGACATGCTGGCCGCCGAGAAGGACAACCCGAAGGCTCAGCACTTCGATGTCCAGAAGTGGGTAGGTCACTGGATCGAGCGTCCGCAGCCGGCACTGGGCGGGCTTGCGCCGGCTGAACTGATGGATACCCCCACCGGGCGCGAATCGGTGATGAAGGTGCTGGGAGCGATCCAGAGCGGCGCCTATCAGTGAGGCTGACCCGCATCGGGTCCACGGGGCCCGCGTGGGCCCCGGCCGACATGAGTGGTGCCGGCGCCGCTGCGTCTGCCGGGCGCTGGAACAGACCCGGGGAACGGGTGATCTACGCAGCGCCGACCCTGGCGATGGCGATTCTGGAAACGGCCGCGCATATCGATGACAGCGGTTTGCCACTGAACAAGTACGTCATCCACATTGAAGTGCCCGAGGACGTATGGCAGTCCCGCCTGGTGATGGGCGCTGGCACGCTGCCGGTCGGTTGGGATGCCATTCCGCATGGATTGATCTCCATCGCTGCCGGGTCCGCCTGGTACACCGCGGGCGCCCACGCGATCGTCGAGCTGCCGTCGGTCATCGCGCCCGAGGAGACGATCGTCGTCATCAACGCGCAACACCCGGAAACGCGGCGGATGGTTGCCACGCCCACGCGGCGGTTCCAGTACAACCTGCTTTTCAGGGACCGGCAGGCGCTTTAGGAAAGCAGATCAGGAATCGCGCGCGGCCGCCCGCTTGCGCAGCGGGGGCGTGCGAAAGACATCGCGGCAGTGGAAGCCGCCGCAGCGTCGGCTGGGGGCAAGGAGCGGATCTGTGCACCAGCCCATCGAAATGCGCTGCCTGACAAACCGTATACGGGGGCGGTGGCTGCAGCACAGACAGTGCACACCGTCCGAACATTCCGAATGTCGCTTGCGCGGCGAAAGATCGCGGCGCGCGGGATCACGGGCAGGCTGAGTGCTGCGATGTTGAAAGCACGCGTCAATGATCCGTTGCCGGGGCGGCGCCGCATCGGCATCGATGATTCCAACGCGACGCGCACACCTCGGTCCGTGCGCTCACGGTCAGTGGGATCTGTGTACTTGATTCTTCTGACCCTGTGCCCTCCAGCGGTCGCGGCTGGGCAGGCACTTCGGCCGGGGTTCTTCACGCCCGGCGCGCCAGTCGCGGGAGAGCGGATCGAGGTCGCTTTCGACATAAACGCCTGCGAGTCGATTGCCGAGCGCCCCGACGAAGTCGACATCGTGCGAACAGGAAACGGCATCGACGTAATCGCCGATGGAAACGTCGAAATCGAGCCGTTGTTTTGCCACGTTACGCCATCGCGAACACCATTCGTCCTGGGGTCGCTGCCGCCAGGTCGGTACAGCGTGCGGATCGTGATCCGCAGCTTTTTCCCCCCGTTCCAGCAATTTCCAAGCGCCTCAGGCCCATTGATGGCCGGCCCGGCACCTGTCCCGGCTGTTGGTCGATGGACTCTGGGGATACTCGCGATCACGGCGCTTGTGTTGGGACTGTGCGTCCTCACAGTGCGCCGGAGCGCATTGTTTTCGGTTGCTTGGCCAGCGGCTCAAGTTCGATAGGTCGTTTCGCGCACGAGTGCGACGATCGCCTACAGCGGCCAGACGAAACCGGTGTGGCGGTTGTTGAAGTCCGGATCGTCGAGGTCGCCGACGGTGTGCGCGATCAGACCCGGTGGGGCCACGCTCATGCGCACCTCGCCGCCTTCGGCGAATACGCCGCC
>JBBSDI010000267.1:0-5593 GCA_038249585.1 Lysobacterales bacterium
GCGCTGCCGCTGATGGTGGCCATGCTGGTGATCAACCTCGTGTTCGGCATGCTCAGCCGCACGGCTCCCGCGCTCAATCCGCTGCAGGTCGGCTTGCCTGCCACGCTGTTTGCCGGAATCCTGCTGTTGATCGTGGTGCTGCCGACATTCGCGACACCGTTCCTGCGTCTGGTCGGCGACGCGCTGGCCACCGCGTCTGCCTGGCTGCGCTGAGCGCAACGTGTCATGGCCGACAACGACACCCCGCAGGAAGACCGCACCGAAGAACCTACCGAAAAGCGTCTGCGCGAGTCGCGCGAGGAAGGCCAGGTTCCGCGCTCGCGCGAATTGACTGCGGCAGTGGTGTTGATTGCCTGCACCGGACTGCTGATCGCTACCGCCGAACCGATGGGCGTGCGAATCGCGGCGATTCTCACCGCGGCGCTGTCGTTCGACCTCCGCGCGATCGCCGCTGGTGGCGGACCGCTGATGCATTTCGCGAAGGTCGCTGCGGCGATGTTCACGCTCGCCCTGCCGGTTATCGGCCTTGGCGTGCTCTGCGCGATAATCGGCAACGTTGGCCTCGGAGGCTTCAATATTGCCACCAAGGCCTTGGTGCCGAAGCTCGAGCGCGTCGACCCGATCGCGGGCTTCAAGCGCCTGTTCTCGCTGCCGGCGCTCGGCGAGGTGGCCACGGCGTTTCTGCGCATCGCGATCGTCGGTGCGGTGGCGGTGATCGTGATCGCGACGCGGTTGGACGAAATCCAGGGACTCGCCGGCAATCCGGATCGCGGCGCCATCCTGCACGCGATCTCGATCGTCGGCTGGACCTTGCTGGCACTGGCCGCATCGCTGGGCCTGATCGCCCTGCTGGACGTGCCGTTCCAGTCCTGGCGACACCGTCGCCAGCTGCGCATGACGCTCGAGGAGGTCAAGCGCGAGATCAAGGAAACCGAAGGCAGTCCCGAGGTCAAGGGCCGCATCCGCCAGTTGCAGCGCGAGATGGCGCAACGACGCATGATGGACGCGGTTCCAACCGCAGACGTGGTGTTGGTCAACCCCACCCACTATGCGGTTGCATTGAAGTACGAACAAGGTCGCATGCGTGCCCCGCGCGTCGTCGCCAAGGGTCGCGATCTGGTCGCACTGGCGATCCGCGAGTTGGCCGAGAAGAACCGGGTGCCGATCGTTTCAGCGCCGCCGCTGGCGCGCGCGCTGTACCGCAGCGTGGAGATCGGGCAGGAGATTCCAGCGCAGCTGTATCAGGCGGTGGCGCAGGTATTGACCTTTGTGTTCCAGCTGAAGGTGTATCGACGGCATGGGGGCAAGGAGCCGTTGTTGGGGGATATCAAGGTCGACGAGTCGTCGACTTAGGTTTGTTCCTCGAAGGGCGTGCGCGTGTTTGCGCCGTGGTTTCGCTCGATCGTGTTTGCGGGATTGGTGGCCATTTCGGTGGCTGATTGACTCGGCTTTTCAGAGTCGAGTGCTTGTCTCGACCACGAAAGAGCAACAGCTACGCTCTGAAGAAACAAGCAACCCGAGCCGCAGCAGCAGCAGCAAACCATGCAGCACCGTCAAGCGGACGCCAACCCCGAACGTCGACCGCGACCCCTGGCGATTGGCCACCCGCCCCCAGCCCTCTACAATAGCGGACCCGCCCCCGACGCCCCCACCCCTTGTGACCACCCAAAAAGGCATCATCCTCGCCGGCGGCGCCGGATCGCGGCTGCATCCGCTGACGCTTGCGGTGTCCAAGCAGTTGTTGCCGGTGTACGACAAACCGATGATCTACTACCCGCTGAGCACCCTCATGCTGGCGGGTATCCGCGACATCCTGGTGATCAACACGCCGCATGAGCAGGCCCTGTTCCAGCGCCTGCTCGGCGACGGTGCGCAGTGGGGTGTGCGCATCCACTATGCCGTGCAACCGCAGCCCAACGGACTGGCCGAGGCCTACCTGATCGGCCGCGAGTTCGTCGACGGGCAGCCCAGTTGCCTGATCCTGGGCGACAACATCTTCTACGGCCATGGTCTGACCGAAGTCCTGCGCCACGCCAGTGCGCGGCTCGATGGCGCCACCGTGTTCGGCTATTGGGTGCGCGATCCGGAACGCTATGGCGTGGCCGAGTTCGACGCCAACCAGCGCGTGGTCGGGATCGAGGAGAAGCCGGCGCGTCCGAAGTCGAACTACGCGGTGACCGGACTGTACTTCTACGACCAGCGCGCCTGCGATTTCGCCGCCGCGCTGAAGCCCTCGACGCGTGGCGAGCTGGAGATCACCGACCTCAACCGCTGCTATCTGGACGATGGCTCGTTGCGGGTCGAAAAGCTCGGGCGCGGCTATGCGTGGCTGGATACCGGCACCCACGAATCGCTGCTGCAGGCGTCGAACTTCATCGAGACCATCGAGCAGCGGCAGGGCCTGCGCGCCTGCTGTCCGGAGGAGATCGCCTTCATCAACGGCTGGATCGACGCAGCGCAGTTGCGCGATCTGGCCAAGGCGCTGGGCAAGTCGGGCTATGGCGCGTATCTGGAGCGCGTCGCCCGCGGCGAGGGCGTGGCATGAAGGTCGCGCGCCTGCGCCTGCCGGGGCTGGCGGTGATCGAGCCGCAGGTGTTCGGCGACTCCCGCGGCGAGTTCTTCGAGTGCTGGAATCGCGAGCGCTTCGCCGCGCACGATCTGCGCTTTGAGGTGGTGCAGTCGAACCTGTCGCGCTCCAACCGCGGCGTTCTGCGCGGCCTGCACTACCAGTGGCCCAATCCGCAGGGCAAGCTGGTCAGCGTGCTCGATGGCGAAGTCTGGGACGTGGCGGTCGATATCCGCCGCGGCTCGCCGGGCTTCGGTCAGTGGGAAGCGGTGGTGCTCAATGGCGACAATCGACGCCAGTTCTGGATTCCCGAGGGTTTTGCGCACGGCTTCGTGGTGCTCTCGGAGCGCGCGAGCTTCAGTTACCTGTGCACAGCAGCCTACGACAAGGCAGCCGATGCGGCGCTGCGCTGGGACGACCCGGAACTCGCGATCGACTGGCCGGTCGCACGCCCCGAACTGAGCGAAAAGGATGCCAGCGCACCCCTGCTCGCGCAGATCGACGCGGCGCGTCTGCCGGTGTTCAGCGGATGAAGATCCTGCTGCTCGGTGCCGATGGCCAGGTCGGGTTCGAGCTGCAGCGCACGCTCGCACCGCTGGGCGAGATCGCGCCATGCACGCGCAAGGGAATTCTTCCCGGCAACGCGCCGTGCATGCAGGTAGATCTCGCCCTGCCCAATTCGGTGCTGGCCGCGATCGAGACCAGCGCGCCGGACTGGATCGTCAATGCCGCCGCGTGGACCGCAGTCGATCGGGCCGAGGACGACGAGCAGGCGGCGCGTCGTGCGAACACCGACGCGCTGGCGTTGATCGGCGAGGCGGCGGTTCGGCGCGGCGCGCGGGTGCTGCATTTTTCCACCGACTATGTGTTTGCCGGCGACGGCCGGCGACCGTATACGGAAGACGACGCGACAGGACCCCTGTCGGCCTACGGTCGCGGCAAGCTCGCGGGCGAACACGCGCTGCGCAGTAGCGGTGCGGCGCACCTGATCGTGCGCACGGCCTGGGTGTATGCCGCGCGCGGGCACAACTTCCTGCGCAGCATGCTGCGGCTGGCCGGCGAGCGCGATCAGCTGGCAGTGGTCGACGACCAGCATGGCTGCCCGACACCGGCGCGTCTTATCGCCGAAGTCTGCGCGCAGATGATCGCTCGCCATGCGAATACGCCGGACGATCAGCGCGCGGCGCTCGAAGGCCTGTTCCATCTGGTCAGTCGCGGCCAGACCAGTTGGCACGGTTTCGCCAGCAGCATCTTCGAGCGCGCGCATCGGGCGGGATTGATCGCGCGGGTGCCGGAGGTCGCGCCGATCACCTCGGCTGCGTATCCGACGCGGGCGCCGCGGCCGGCGTGGTCGGTGCTCGACACCACGCGCGTGCGCGGCGTCTACGACATTCACCTGCCGCACTGGCAGCATGGTCTGGATGCAGTGATCGGCGAGTTGGCCGCCGTGCGATCCGGCGTTCGAGGCTGATAACCTGCCGCCGATGAGTCATCCGATTGTTCCCCTGATCCTGTCCGGCGGCGCCGGCACCCGGCTGTGGCCGGTGTCGCGCCGCGCGTGGCCGAAACCCTTCATGCGCATGGCCGATGGCGAGAGCCTGATCGGCAAGACGCTCACGCGCGCGTTGGCGGTTGCCGCGAGCGAGGCGCCGATCGTCACCGTCACCGGCAGTGATCATTACTTCCTGACCCGCGACGAGTACGCGCGGGTGGCCCCGGGATCGGCAAGCCGGCATCGCTACCTGCTGGAGCCGTCAGCGCGCAACACCGCGGCCGCGATCCTGCTGGGCGCGCTCGACATCGCCGATCGCCACGGCGGTTCTGCGCTCGTGCTCGTGCTGCCCGCCGATCATCTGATCGCCGACCTGGATGCGTTCGGCGCGTGCGTCGCGCGTGCCGCCACGCTCGCCGCAGAAGGTCGACTGGTCACCTTCGGCGTGCTGCCGACGCGCCCGGAAACCGGTTTCGGCTACATCCTGCGTGGCGAGGCGTTGGGCGACGGCGGGTTTGCGATCCAGCGCTTCGTGGAGAAGCCGGACGCGGATACCGCGCAGTCCTACCTTGATTCCGGCGAGTACCTGTGGAACTCCGGCATGTTCTGCTTCCGCGCTCAGGCGATGCTGGATGCCGCCGCACAGACCTGTCCGGAAGTGCTCGAAGCCGCGCGCGCGTGCCATCTGGCCACCGATCGCGCCGCGCGCGTGGTCGCGTTCTCGGCCGACTCCTTCAGTCGTATTGCGGAGATTTCGATCGACTACGCGGTGATGGAGCACGCCGGCCATCGCGCGGTGGTGCCGGCCGCATTCGACTGGAACGACATCGGCTCATGGAACGCAGTGGCAGGCGAGGCGCCAGCCGATGCGCGCGGCAACCGGGTGGTTGGCGCTGCGATCCTGATCGATGCCCACGATTCCTTCGTGCAGGCCGAAGGCCGCACCGTGGCGCTGGTGGGGGTGCGTGACCTGACCGTGATCGAAACCGCCGACGCCGTGCTGGTGGCGCACCGCGATCGCGCGCAGGACGTCAAGCGCGTCGTCGAGCACCTGCGCGCGGTGAGCCATCCGAGCACTGAACACCACGTCACCGTGTTTCGTCCCTGGGGCAGCTACACCGTGCTGGAGGACGCCGCCGACTGCAAGGTCAAGCGGCTGACGGTCAAGCCCGGGCAGGTGCTGAGCCTGCAGTTCCATCGCCGGCGCAGCGAACACTGGACCGTGGTGCGCGGCAGCGCGCGGGTCCGCGTCGGCGCCAACGAGTTCGTGCTCGAGCGCAACCAGAGCACGTACATTCCGATGGGTATCGTGCACCGGCTCGAGAATCCCGGCAGCGAAGACCTGCACCTGATCGAGACCCAGTGCGGCGACTACTTCGGCGAGGACGACATCGTCAGGCTGGAGGATGTGTACGGGCGCGTTCCGCGCTGAGGCGCGCAGCGGTTCGTCATCGCGCCCGGGTCGGCGTAAACTTGCAACTCCTCCCACGGATCCCGCCATCATGTTGCGACCCGCATTGGCACTGCTGCTCAGC
>JBBSDI010000268.1:0-5585 GCA_038249585.1 Lysobacterales bacterium
CAGCGTGGAAGAGGTCCGGCAAACCGCCGCGCTGCTGGGTAGCGCACGCCGCGCGCTAGCCAGCGAAGGCGTGGCGATGGCCGAACGGGTACCGCTGGGCGCGATGATCGAAGTGCCCGCAGCCGTGCTGATCAGCGCCGAACTCGCCCACGAGTGCGAGTTCTTGGCACTCGGCAGCAACGACCTGGTGCAGTACACACTCGCGGCCGATCGCAACAACGCTGCGGTCGCTTCCATCTACGATCCCCTGCATCCTGCGGTGCTGCGCCTGATCGCACTGACCGTCGAGAACGCACGCCGCGCCAAACGCCCGCTGACCCTGTGCGGCGAGCTCGCCGGCAGCGCCGACCTGCTGCCGGTCCTGCTCGCCCTCGGACTGAGCGAGTTCAGCATGCATCCGAGCGCGATTCTCGAAGCGCGCGAACGATTGCTCGGCCTGAGTCGCAGAGCGCTGCGCGCGCGCGGGCGACGGCTGCTTGAATCGCGCTCGCGCGAGGAAGTGCTGGAACGACTGCGCGGGCTGACCGAGGGCTGAGCTGCCAGTCGCTTGCGGCGGCACTATCGGCACCCGCCCCGCCGGCCGTGGCATGATCGCGATCGGCGTCCGACGCATGAACCAGGTCCCTATGCTTGCTCCAGGGCTGCTGCCAGAAGTTGACCGGCATGCTGCGCGCTTTGCGGCGGCGCGGCCATTCCGACACGTCGTGATCGATGACTTCTTCGGCCCCGATGCGGCCGCCGCGCTACTGCGCGAATTCCCGCCCTTCGATGCAAATTTCGCCCTCAATGAGGCTGGCGAGGTCGGCAACAAAGCGGTAGTCGAGCGGATTCGCGGCATCGGCCCCACCTACGCGGCACTCGACGATTTGATTCAGTCGCGCGGCTTTCTCGACCTGGTGGGCCGCATCACCGGCATCGCCGAACTGCAGTACGACCCGTGGTACTTCGGTGGCGGCACTCACGAGAACCGCGACGGCCAGGATCTCGACCCGCACATCGACTTTAACCGCCATCCGGTCGACCGCACGCACCGGCGCCTGAACCTGATCGTGTATCTCAATCCCGAGTGGGACGACGCCTGGGGCGGTTCACTGGAGATCCACCGCGACCCGCGCGCGCCCGACAACCAGATCAAACTGATCACGCCGCTGTTCAACCGCTGCGTGATCTTCGAGACCAACGAGATCTCGTGGCACGGGTTCTCGCGGATCACCCTGCCGGTGAACAAGCCGAGTCTCAGCCGACGATCGATCGCGCTGTATTTCTATACCCGCGATCGCCCGGCACAGGAACAGGCCGCCAGCCATTCGACGCTGTACATCGACCGCGCGCTGCCACCGCGTTTCGTGCCCGGCCTCGTACTGAGTGCGGCCGACGTGGCAGAACTGCGCGAGCTGCTGGCGCGCCGAGACCAGCATAACCAGCGCCTGTACCGCGAGATTGGCCGACTGGCTCCAGAATTGGACCGCGCGCGCGCAGCGCTCGGTGGCGGCGTATTCGCCGCAATCGAATACCAGGCGCGGCGCCTCGCCGCACGCCTGGGACGCGCTCGCTAGGCGACTTGCTGGCGCAACATTGCGCTGGACGCACTGCTGCAGGCGTAGCGCCATGCGGCGCTTCCGACGTCGAGCATTTCATCGTTCTTGGCGGGCGCTTGCAGCGGATCCATGCAGCGACCGCGATCGGCGTGGCCAGCACGGGGTCCCGCGCAGGCGGAAGATCAGCGCCTTGAGCGCAGCAGCGCGAACGCCCGCTCGTCGCCATCCGGCCGCGCGGGGTCGGAGTCGACGGTGTTGCCGAAGGTCGCGAAGTCGAGCACGTCCCAGCCAGTCCGATCGAACAGACGGCGCAGTCCGGCCTCGGAGAAGATCCAGTAGTTCGTGTAGTCGTTGTTGCACTCCTGCGGATCGACCAGGTAGCCCATCGGCACGCCGCGCAGCGCGACACGCTCGGCGTTCACCCCGTCGGTCGCCAGCGGCGCCATTGGCGCGCGGTTGAAGCGCGCAATGCGGGTGCTCACCACCGCCGTTGCCGCGTGTTCGGAGAGCGCTTCCAGCGCGCCGAACGGATTTTTCAGGTGGTACAGGATGCCGAGGAAGAACGCGAAGCTGTAGCGGCGCCCGGGAAGGTTGAACTGGCGGTCCAGATCGGTCTCCAGGATTTCGACCTTCGAGCCCAGCGCGTCGCGCAGCGCGCGGACGCCGCGGCAGCCGTTGTAGTTGGTCGGCGGGTAGTCGACGACGTGCATCGGGACGCCCAGCGCCTCCATGAAAAACGCGGTGTCCCCGTCGGCGGCGCCGATGTCGACCGCGGGGCCCTCGCCGATGAACCGCAGCAGGTCGCGGTTGGCGCCGCTGAGTAGCTGCTCGAGTACGGTGAAATTGTCGAGCGTTCCGTACGGGTACCATTCGAAACTGCCGTCGGCCGCGCGCTGCTTGGCCTCCTCCAGCCGGACGCGGAACGCCATGGCTTCCTTCTTGATGCGGGCAATGTCCATCGAATCTCTCCATGCCGACCGCTGCGGGCAGCCTGCGATCATAGCGGTGCGGCACAACGTCGTCAGCCGCGTTGCGCCATGACGAGCGCGCGGGCGGTGCCCGAGTCCTTGCGGTCGGCCGGCCTGGTCGTGCTGTCAATGGCCATCTGCGCGATCGCGTCCGCGGGTTTCGGCCCGGATGCCAACTGGGACCTGCGCAACTATCACCTGTATGTCGGGTGGGCTTGGCTGACCGACCGCGGCACACTCGATCTCGCGGCCGCGCAGGCACAGACCTGGTTCAATCCGCTGCTTTCGATTCCGCATTTCCTGGCGTTCGAGCGTTTGGACGGCTTCAATTTGGCAGTAGCGGTCGGCGCTGCGCAGGGGCTTTGCGCAGCCCCGCTACTGACGCTATCGGCGCAACTGTTGCCGCGGTCAACGCTCGCCATCCGGGCACTGCTCGTAGCCGCGGGTCTGACCTCCGCCACTTTCATTGGCCAACTTGGCGCAAGCTATGGCGACGCGCTGCTGGCGCTGGCGTTGCTGTGCGCGATTGCGTTGCTTGCCGCCATCACGCCCATGCGCAGCAGGCCGGCGCACGAAATCGCTGCCGGGCTGCTGCTGGGTGGCGTGGTCGCGCTCAAGCTCGCGCTGGCGCCGCTGGCGCTGGGGCTGTGCCTTGCGTTGCCGCTGCTGGGCAGCAACCGCAAGGCGCGCGTGTGGCTGGTGGCGCGGGTCGGACTGGCCGCCGCAACCGCATTCGCGCTGCTGGCAGGTCCGTGGATGTGGTCGATGTGGCAGGCCTGGGGCAACCCCGTGTTTCCGCATCTCGATGCGCTGTTCCCCGGCGATTGGGTTGCACCGGGTGCTGGCCGCGACGTGCGATTCGTGCCTGCCAGCCTCGGCGATGCGTTGTTGCGACCGTTCGCGCCATTGCTCGACTGGCGCGCGACCAGCGACTATCGGATTCGCGATGGCCGTATCGCGCTGCTGTTTGCGGCGCTCGCGGTGCTGATCTGGCGCGGGCGCCAGATCGACACCGAGCACCGCCCCGTGCTGTGGTGGCTGGCCACAGCGTTCGTGCTCGGCTATGCGCTCTGGCTGCCGCTGTTCGGCTATCACCGCTATCTGCTGCCGTGGGAAATGCTGGCGCCGCTGCTGCTGGTCGCGGCAACCGCTGGCAGCGCTGCATCGCGCGCGGCGCTGGCGCTGGTGGTGCTGACGATGCTGGTTACCAACCCACCCAATCACGAGCGCGCAGAACGCAACTGGCCGGCAGGGGCGCCGCTGGGAGCGACCTCGGCTACGCTGGCGCCGGACACATTGATCGTCATGACGGGCGTGGCGCCTACGTCCCACGTATTGCCGTTCCTGCCGCCGTTTGCCGCTGCCGTGCGCATCGAGAGCAACCTGCATGGCGGCGCGCGGCCGGCCGCAGCGCTGGATGTCTTGGCCAGTTCGCGCATTGCCGCCCATGTCGGCAGTTTCGCGCTGTTGTTGCAGGCGGACGATCCGACCAGCGCGAACGCAGCGCTATTGCGCGCCGGTCTGCAGCGTACGGACACGCCTTGCAGCGTGCTTGACGATGCACTGCTGCCAGCCGGCGAGCAACCGATCCTGCTTTGTGAGCTGCAACCGCGTCGTGGCGAGCCTCCTACCCGCTAGTGTCGACTGGCGAAACCCCGAACAGGGGACCGCCGGTGGCATCCGCGTTCACCGGGTCGGGCAGCGCTCAGGGTCCGAGCCAGCAATGCGAAGCTCGAACAATCCCCTGCCCTGCGCGTCGTGCAGCACTTCAGTGGACTCGACGCAGAGTCCCCATGCAGCCAGTTGTGCCTCGCGATTGAGCTCGGTGCGAGGCATCAAGGCGCGGCCGCCGGCAAAGGACACGAACACCACGGGCCCCTCGCGCAGGTAGGTCGCGATCCGCCAGGCCGCGTCCGCCGGAACGGTCGTGGGAGGCGCGTTGAACACCGGCCACCAGTCCTGCAGCCGCCCGCGTTGCTGCGCGGGCGAAAGCACCACCTGCGGCAGATGCAGGCCCCAATCGGTGGCGATGACCCAGCGGGCGTCGATCTGTGCCAGACGCCTGGCCAGCGCAATTGAGCCGGGATCGAAGCGCTCCGTGAAGCCGAAGTCGCCGCGCCACAGCGCGCGCAGTTCCAGCTGGCGCTGCGCAAAAGGCAGCGCTGTGCCGCCCATGAGCACTAGCGCCGCCATCGCCATCAGCGGGAACTGCAGCGCGGCCCGACGGCGGCAAACGAGCCTGATGCCGAGCTCGATGGCGAGAACCCACAGCAGCCAGTGCAGCGGCCACAGCACGATCGCGTGGTGGGCGCCGCCGACCTGTCGAGTCGCGGCAAGGCAGCCGACCAGCAGCAGCGTCGATAGCGCGACGAACGCCAGCGCCCGCCAGCGCTCGCGCAAGGCGGCATCGCGCCACGGCCGCGCCAGCGCGAGCAGTGCCGTGGCCAGCATGCCGAGCGCCAACATCCAGAATGGCCAGCGGCCCGGCTCAGCGGGGCTGCCGCTGATCCAGGTGCGCGCGAAATCGGCGGACAGCGTGGTATCGAGCAGCGGCACCAGGCCCACCAGCCGCTCCCACGTCGAGGCTGCGGAATCGGCGCCCGGCAGGTCCAGGCGCATGGCGTTGGCAACTACCAACGCCACCGGATACGCCAATGCGGCGCCCCCGCACAGCACGGCGGCCCACTGCACGGGCCGCCAGCGACGCAAGTTCGCCGCTATCTCGCGGCCATACACCGCGACCATGGCGCCGCCGAAAGCGGCTGCGACCCAGGCGAAGCTGAGCTTGTCGTAGAGCCCCACCAGCACCAGCGCGATGCAGGCCAGGAAAGCGCGGCAGCTGCCGCTTCGCAGCCACCACAGTAACGCCGCAAGCAGCAGCACTTTCAGCGCGCCGCCCAGCACGACCGGACCCCAATCGAGCCGCGCGTGGATGGCGTATGCGGGATCGAAGGCAAGCAATGCGGCCAGCGCGACCAGCAAAGGCACGCCAAGCCAGCGCGCGGCCAGCAGCAACCAGCCGACGATGGTCAGCGCCGCCAGCACCAGCATCGGCCAGCGCACCAGCGCCGGCGTCGGC
>JBBSDI010000269.1:0-5571 GCA_038249585.1 Lysobacterales bacterium
CCGAGCGGCTGACCCTGCTCGCAGGCGTCAACAACTTCGGCGACCGCGTGTACAGCAGCCGCATCCGCAGCGACGGCATCGAAGTGGCGCCGCGCCGCAGCAGCTACTTCGGACTGCGCTACGCCTTCTGAGCCGGCTGAGCCTGCGGCGTGTGCTGGCAGGCGAATCAGGACAGGCATGATTCAGCACGGAAAATCGGGCAGTGGTCACTCCGCGAGTTCTGCATCGAGCATTTCCACCAGTGCGTCGCGGTCGTAGGAATGCGCGTGGCCCTTGTTGAGCTGAACCAGTTCCTCGATGGCCTTCCTGATCGTCAACTCGGCTTCGCTCTGCGCCGGCACAACCATGTAGCGGCGCTTCGGATTGGCATCGAACAAGGCATGCTGCACGGCTTTGGCGACGGCATCCGGCTCGGGGTACTTGGAGCGATCGCCGGCAAGCGAAGAGACGCCCGCGCGCGCGGCGGCGGTGGCGCCGATCTCCGAGTTGAAGTTGCCGGGCTCGACCAGGCTGACCGTCACGCCTAGCGGCGCCAGTTCGCCAGCAAGCGAGTCGCCGAACGCTTCGATGGCATGCTTGCTCATGCTGTAGATCCCCAGCGTCGGCGACGACAGGATCCCGGAGATCGAACTGATCGTGGTGACGCGGCCCTTGGCTTCGATGATCAGTGGCGCGAAGGCCTTGGTGACGCGGTAGGGGCCGTACACGTTGACATCCATGACGTAATGGAAGTCCTCTTCGCTGCTCTGCATCATCGGACCCGAGACGGCGACGCCGGCATTATTGACCAAGCCGTAAAGCCCTCGATTCGCCTCGGTGATGGTCTTGACGGCGGCTGCGATCTCGTCGGGCTTGGTGACGTCGAGGCGCACGGCCTGCACGTTTTCGATCGCGTCGAGTTCTGCGAGATCCTTGTCCTTGCGCGCTCCCGCGTAGACGAAGTAACCCTCGGCCGCGAGTTGCTCGGCGACCTTGCGGCCAATGCCGGTGCTGGCGCCGGTCACGAGAACCGCTTTCTGGGGGCTCGCAGGTGCCGGTGCCGACGTTTCGGCAAGCGCCACCGAAGATGACAAGATCAGCAACAGCGAGGCGGAAAAACTGCTTGCGTTCATCGGGTGAACTCTCCGGCGAGACCAGGGGCCAGACTACAGTTATCCTGATGACTATGCGGCACGTTGATGGGTCGGCGTGATGCCCAGCCTCATGGCAACTGCAGTACGGCGTTCATGCCGTAACCTGGGTGAGAGTACAGTTTCAGCGCCGTCATCCGTAACCGCAGAAACAGGGGGAGAGTACAGTTTCTCCAGCCCGCATGGGCTGCGCGCGGGTCAATCCCAGGCGCAGGTGCGGCGAAACCGTACTTTGAACCCGGTTTTTACAGTCTGCCGAAGATGCGTGCGACTTCTTCCGCACCGAGTGTGCGCCACGACCCGGACGCCAGATCGTTCAACGCCAAGCCCCCGATCTTCGCGCGGTGCAAGCCTTCAACATGATTCCCGACCGCCGCGAACATCCGACGAATCTGGTGGTAGCGCCCCTCCACGATGGTGAGGCGCACGCGTCGCGGTTCGAGCTGCTCCAATAATGCGGGCGCCAGCGGCGCCGTCTCGGAATCGAGCACAAGTGTGCCGCTCGCGAACACCGCGGCTTCGCCGCCGTGCAGATCCTGACCGAGCGACGCTTCGTACACTTTCGCCAAGTGCGATCGCGGCGACGTGATCCGATGCAGCAGCGCCCCGTCGTCGGTCATCAACAGCAACCCCGACGTTTCCTTGTCGAGCCGCCCGATCGGCGCAAACGCAGGTTTGCGCCAGCGAAAACGCGGCGGCAGCAATTCATACACGACACGACCCGCATCCTTGGTCGAACAGGTGTAACCCAACGGCTTGTTGAGCATCACGATCAGACCGGCCGGCGGATCCAGCATTTCATCGTCCAGCCTGATGTCCACGTGGTTGATGCGGGCGTCGGGCTCAAGCGCTGCCCCGTCGGCCGTGGTCACACGAGCATCGCGAAACATTGCCGCGACTTCCTTGCGGGTGCCGTAGCCGAGGTTGGCGATGAGCTTGAGCAATCTCATGGGTTTGCCTTCACCGCCTCGATGACCTTGTAGCCGCCCGCTTCGACCACGACACGCACCTTGGCGAACCTGCCAGCGAGCTCGGCTTCATACGGCAAGTGTCGATTGGCTACCAGCCACAGGCGCCCGCCGGGGTTCAGCGCGGCAGCCGCGGCGGCGATGAATCCGCGTCCAAGCCCTGGCGTGTCGGCACGCCCCAGATGAAATGGTGGATTGCTGACGATGAAATCGTAACGCTGCGCCAGCCCCTTGGTGACATCGTGCCAGAAGAAATCCAGATCGACGCGCGAGTCCGCGCCGGAAGGCGCCAGCCGCGCGAGGTTCAATCGCGCCAATTCCAGCGCGCGCGCTTCGGCTTCGTACAGGTCGAGCGCCACGACGCGCGGACAACGCGCGAGCACTTCCGCGGAAAGATAACCGAACCCCGCTCCCAGATCGGCACCGCGCCCCGCAAGATCGCCCGGTAGCGAGTGCGCGAGCAGCGCCGATGCCGCATCGATGCGGTCCCAGGCGAATAGTCCGGGACGGCTCAGGAAGCGGCCGTCGGCAATCGTTCGCGGTGCATCCAGCGCGGCCCATGCGGCGACGAGATCATGATCCGGCCCAGTGGCCAATGGATCGTTCCAGAATACGCGGCATTTATTTTTCGACAGGTTCTGAACCGCCCCGGTCAACTGCGTCAGATCCGATTCGCCCGAGCGCGCGCCTTCTTTGTTGAGCATGCTCGCGACGACCACGCCGTCCGCTGTCGCGCGTTGCAATGCGTGCGCGAACAAGGCACGTGCCTCGTCGCGTTGCCGTGGCGCAAGCAACAATATCACCCGGAACTTTTCTTCGGTATCGGCCGTCGCCCCGAAGCCGGCATCCACAAGCGCATCGGCATACGGCCGGAAGCTCTGTTCGCAGATCAGCTCATTACGCGCAATCCGCTGCAATGGCACGCCCGCACGTGCGCGCATAAACAACACACGATCCCCGTTGGGCCACGAGACCGCACCCGTGAACAGCGGCAAAAACAAGGTCTCCAGCGCGGCGTCGAGCGCGCCGCCGGTTGCTGCGGCGTTCAAAGCGACACGTATCTTGCGCGGAAATCGCCATCTGGCGAGCAGTGATTCATGACGAGGGCGAGTGCTCGAAGATTCAAGAACACCCATGATCCACGGCATTCAAAGCGAAGGCAATCACAGTCACCACGGCGCCAACGAAGCCTGGGTTGTCCGCAAAGGAGAGATAACCCAGGACGCGCTCGTGCAGGCATCCCCACTCGCAGCCGACCGTAGCCCGGGTTGTCCCAAAAAGGGATAACCCGGCAAACACGGGTCAGAGTCAGCTACCCGGTTCGAAGCCGGACACGAAGATTACCGGGCTGTCGGATTCCACCGCACCGATGTCGGTGGCCCCGAACAGCACGCGCTGGACGCCGCGCTGGTCGACCTGGGTTTCCAGCACGGGGGCGACGCCTGCGTTCAGCAGCGGGCTGCCGAACAGCGGCACGCGGCTTGGCGTGGTGCCGCCGTTGGCGGCCATGGGCCCGAGCAGTGGATCCTCGGATCTCGCTGGCGACAGGCAGGTTGCGTCCTGTACGAACAGGCCGCCGGCGTTGGTGATCGTGCTTCCGGCCAAGATGTTGCAGGCGCTGACGAGGAAATTGCCGGCAATCACCGTGTTGCGCAGGCTGGCGCCCCCGTTGAGCGACTCGACGGCAAAGCGTGCGCTATTGCGCGTAATGGTCAGCGCCTCGACATCCAGCACGCTGTCGCCGTTGCCGCCAAGCACGAGTCGCGCGTTGGCGAGATTGCCGTCGATGGTCGAGTTGTCGAACTGCACGCGGTGTCCACTGCCGAGGATGCCCACCAGCAGTACGGTACCGGCGACGTCGGCGTTGCCGGAGAACGACGAACGCGTGATGCGCAGCGCAGTGCGCGGCAGCGCGACATGGTTGCCGGCAAAGGCGACCGCCGCCGCAATGTCGGCCGCATTATCGCGAAAGATGGCGCGCTCGATCAGGGCTGGCTCGGCCAGGTTGCCGTCGATTCGCAGCGCGCCGCCTTCGGTGGCGGCGTTGCGCTCGAAGGTGTCGCCACTGCTGCGGAAGCGGTACCCCAGCGGACCGCCGCCGGTGATGCGTAACCCACCACCGTTGCCGGTAGCGACGTTGCCGCGGAACAGATTGCCACTGGACATCACCATGGCAGGCGCGCCATCGCTGCCGAGCTGGATCTCGAGACCAGCGCCGCTAGAGCCGGTGTTGTCGATGAACTGATTATCCTGCAGGTTCACCTGAAGCCCGGGCTGGAAGGAGTTGATGCGCAGGCCGGCACCGATGGGCCCGCGATTGCGCAGGAAGCGGGATCTCGAGACCAGCACGCTGGCTGATACATGCTGGCCGCCGGCCGAGATGCTCAGCCCGCCGCGGCCGTCGGCGAATTCGCTGTCGATCACCTCGACAGTCGCCGCACCGGATCCGGTCGTCGACAGTTGCGCACGCGTGGTGCGCAGGTCCGCGCCAACCATGGTGACGCGCTCGAGCCGGGCCAACGTCGTTACCACAACGGAAAACGGTGTGCCCAGGGGATTGGCGATCACCACGTCGGTCAGTCTGAACTCCGACAGTGACACTCCGCTACCCAGTGTCGCGATGCTGCCGGCGGGTGAGGACGCGATCGAAAGACCGCGGACGCCACCCTCCAGGCGCAGCGACGCGATTCGCAGCACCAGTCCATCGGCCGCAACCGCCAGCAGGCCCATCGGCGGCGTGCCCGGCGTTGAAAGTCTGCGCAGCACTGCGTTGTTGCCGCTGATCGTGGTGTGCTGGGTGAGTGCCGGAAGCGCCAGAGGCGTCAGCGGCGAGCCGGCACCAAACGTCGGAGCGTTTTGGCCGACGCGGTCAAACGTGTAGTTACCTGGCAGCAAGTCCAGCGTCACCATCGTGCCTGGCACCGAGCTGCCGTTGCATCCGTCCCGCACGCCACGCGCGTTGGCCGCGAGGATCGCTTCGCCCAGCGTGCAGTTGCCGTTGGTCAAGCCCGCAGGCTGATCGAGCGTAACCTCCTGCGCGGTGTTGTTGACTGCAATCGTGACCTGGGCGTGCGCCGGTGCGGCGGCGGTCAGCACTGCCAGCGCGGCGATTGTGGTGCGGATGCTGTGCAGGTAATGCGGCAACGACATAGTGCGGTCCCCTGATCGACTCCCCGACCCAGATTATAGGTTGCGGCGGATAACTTCCAGAGCTGGCGAAAGCAGGGAAACGTGGGAAACACGGGTCATAGCCTGACGCGAAACCCGGGTCCGAAACCCGGGGCAGAGTACAGTTTTTCGCCGTGCGGGCGAGGAGATTTCCTACACGCTCAAGAGCGATCCTCGACTGACGTCGCGGCCAGGAGACGCGAAGATGGGAGCAACCTTCACGGATGAGGCGACCGCGTGCCCCGGCTTCCCCGCATTGATGTTCCCGGATTGCCCCAGCACCTCGTGCAGCGGGGGATCGATCG
>JBBSDI010000270.1:0-5555 GCA_038249585.1 Lysobacterales bacterium
CCCGGTTCGCGCTTCCGCCCCCGGCTCACGCCGGTTCGCGGCGCGCTCGCAGAATAATGCCTGTCCTCGTTTCGTAGCGTTCGGTTCCGGCCCGCAACAAGTTGCGCTCGTTCGATCGGTCTCGCGGCATGCTGCGGAAGCCAACCGGTCTCAACTTTCGCGCGCCTCGACTAGGGCCGAAATCCATCGGAAATTCTGTCCCGTTATCTGGGAAGCACTCCACTAGCGGGGCTGTGAATTCACTCAGACCCGTTCGCAAACACGTCGTTGCCGACCAACATGAAACTGCCGCGCATCGTGCCACCGGACTGTGCGTGACCGTCACTAATGCATTGGAAGTAATAGGTTCCGGGCGCGCTGAACACGATACGGAAGAAGGTGCCGCTAGCTGTTGGCGAAACCACCGGGTACTGCGGTGTCCGAGTTGGGTCCGTCCACCTTCCGTAACGGATGGAAGCTGAAAGCGCCGCTCCAGCTGACACTGTCATCGGGGGCGATGGTCAGCGTGTTGGTTGCGTAGGTGCAGCAGACAAGGCGATGGCGTGATTCACCGCCATCGCCGCACGGGCGCCGAACGACAACAAAACGGCCATCGCGACGCGCATCGGTGCTGCGCCCGCCGGAGGGCTAAAAGGATAAAGGAGGAAGTCCAAATCCTCGCTTGGGTCAGTGTAGGCGGCGGCTTCGCGCGGTCAAGGGCTGGCCGGTCTGCCCGGCTGCACTCAAGGCCACGCATCCCGACGCCACCCAGCAAGGCAATCACCATCGGTTCGCTGCCGCGCAGAAGAAGCGTGCTTTGCCGGCGACGCAGTGAGAGAAGCACTTCAGTGCCCTACAATGCGGTGCTGCAACCCATCGAATCCGTCATGGCCGCCAATCCAGCCCCCGTCTCCGCCCGCGCCCGTCAGGTCAATCGCGCCGAGGTGGTCGACCTGAACTTCCAGGATTATGTACGGGCGCATCCTGGGCAGTCGTTGCCGCGGCCGGCGGCGAGCGAGCCGGTTGTTGCCGGCAGCGCGCTGGATGCAGGTGCGTTCCTGGAGCTGTTCGAGTCGCAGCTGATCAGCCGCCACCTGGATCTGATGGCGCGCGTGCTGCGCGTTCAGAACAAGGTGTTCTACACCATCGGATCGTCCGGGCACGAGGGCAATGCGATGGTGGCGCGCGCGGCGCGGCATACCGATCCGGCTTTCCTGCACTATCGCTCGGGCGCATTCATGGCCGAGCGCTTTCGCAAGTTGCCGGGCATGGACCCGATCATGGATTCGGCGCTGAGCTTTGCGGCCAGCAAGGACGATCCGGCCTCCGGTGGCCGCCACAAGGTGTGGGGCTGCAAGCCGCTGTGGGTGCTGCCGCAGACCTCGACCATCGGCTCGCATCCGCCCAAGGCGCTGGGCACGGCGATCGCCATCGAACAGGCGCGGCGCCTGCATCGGCCGCTGCCGGTGCCGGCAGACAGCATCGCGATCTGCAGTTTCGGCGACGCTTCGGCGAATCACTCGACCGCGCAAGGTGCGTTCAATGCCGCGCAATGGACCGCCTATCAGGGACTGCCGGCTCCGGTGCTGTTCGTGTGCGAAGACAATGGCATCGGCATCTCGGTCAAGACCCCCGGTGGCTGGATTGCGGCGTCCTTCGCGCAGCGGCATGGGCTGGACTATTTTTATGCCGACGGCCTCGATCTGGCGCAGGGTTACGCGCAGGTGGTCGCCGCAGTCGCGCACTGTCGCAACAGCCGCCGCCCGACCTTCCTGCATCTGGGCACTGCGCGCCTGATGGGGCATGCCGGAACCGATTTCGAAGTGGAGTATCGGCCGCTCGGCGAATTGATCGCGGCCGAAGCGCACGATCCGCTGCTGCGCTCGGCGGATATCGCGCTGTCGACTGGACTGCTGACGGCCGAGGGATTGCTGCAGTGGTACGAGTCGTTCCGCACGCGCTGCATGGATGCAGCGGTCGCGGCCGACCTGCGCCCGCGCCTGGCCAGTGCGGCAGAGGTGATGCAGCCGCTGGCGCCGTTCTCGCCGCAGCGGGTCGCTGCAGAGGCAACCCGTGCGGACTACGCGGAGGAGCGTGCGCGCGTATTCGGCGGCGAGAAGAGCCTGCCGGAGAATCTGCCGCCGCGGCATCTGGCGGTGCAGATCAATGCCGCCCTGTTCGATCTGATGGCGAAGTACCCCGACGCGCTGTTGTTCGGCGAGGACGTGGCGCAGAAGGGCGGCGTGTACACGGTGACCAAGGGCCTGCACAAGGCGTTCAAGGGCAACCGGGTGTTCAACACCCTGCTCGACGAGCAGACCATCCTTGGTCTCGCCCAGGGCTACGCCAACATGGGCATGCTGCCGATCCCCGAGATCCAGTACCTGGCCTACTATCACAATGCCTGCGACCAGATCCGCGGCGAGGCCGCATCGCTGCAGTTCTTCTCCAACGACCAGTTCCGCAACCCCATGGTGGTGCGGATGGCGGGCCTGGGCTACCAGCGTGGTTTCGGCGGCCACTTCCACAACGACAACTCGATCGCCGCGCTGCGCGATATCCCGGGGCTGGTGATCGCGTGTCCGTCGCGCGGTGATGATGCGGCGATGATGCTGCGCACGCTGACCGCGCTGGCGCGGATCGATGGCCGGGTCAGCGTATTCCTCGAGCCGATCGCGCTGTACATGGCCAAGGACCTTTACGATCCCGGCGATGGCGGCTGGCTCACGCGCTATCCGGCCCCGGATCAGGCGATCGCGCTGGGCGAGGGCAGGGTCTACGGCGATGGCAGCGAGGTGCTGTTCATCAGTTTCGCCAATGGGGTGCCGATGAGCCTGCGCGCGGCGCGCGCGCTGGCACAGCGCCACGCCGCGCGCTGCCGGGTACTCGACCTGCGCTGGCTGCAGCCCCTGAACAGCGCCCAGATCGTCGCCCATGCAGCCGCCTGCGCGCGCATCGTGGTGGTCGACGAAGGCCGCCGCAGCGCCGGCGTGGGCGAGGGCATCATCACCGCCATCGTCGAGGCCGGACTCGGCCACAAGCCGCTGGTGCGGGTGGTGGGCGAGGATTCCTACACCCCGTTGGCGGCAGCGGCCAATTTCGTGCTGCCCTCGGATGCCAGCGTGCTGGCGGCCGCCGAGGCCCTGTTGCGGGCTTGACGAGGGCACCGCAACGCGGGTCGTGAGGCGGGGTCTATGCAGTTTGGCCCCTCGGGCGGTGGAGCCGACTCGGCGAATCGCCTATCATCAAGATCAGCATGAGCAATTCCCAGCCCACCACGATCCTGTTCGCCGACGTCAGCGGCAGCACCAAGCTGTTCGAGCAGCGCGGTGATGTCGAGGCGAGGCGCATCGTGTCGTCGATCCTCGGCGCACTGGGTGAGGTGGCCGGCCGTCACGGCGGCAAGGTCATCAAGACCATCGGCGACTCGGTAATGTGTACCTTTCCGGCCGCGATGAACGGCCTGCTGGCGGCGACCGACATGCAGAAGCGGATCGCGCACGATCCGGTATTCGTCAAGGATAACCTCGCGATCCGGGTCGGCCTGCACCATGGCGACACCCTGATCGAAGAAAACGACGTTTATGGCGATGCGGTGAATACCGCCGCGCGCATGGAGCAGCTGGCCAAGCGCGAGCAGATCGTGACCACCGCCACCACCGTGGCCGGGATCAATCCCGGTGCGGTGCGCTCGCGCGCACTGGGCACCGCGCGGGTCAGCGGCAAGCAGTTTCCGATCGAGATCGTCGACGTGCTGTGGCAGGAAGACCTGTCCAATGTCACCACCGTGCAGCGCGCGATCCGGATCGACTCGCTGCCCGGCGCGGGTGGTGCCAAGCTGACCCTGCGCTATCGCGACACCACGTTCCAGCTCGACGGCGAGTCGCAGCCGTTCACGCTCGGTCGCGAGCTCAACTCGACGTTGGTGATCGACGCCGAATGGGTCTCGCGCAACCACGCGATGATCGAGTACAAGCGCGGCTATTTCGTGGTCTCGGACCGCAGCACCAACGGCACCTGGGTCAAGCTCGGCGAAGACGACGAGCTGCGCCTGCATCGCGACGAGACCCAGCTGCGCAAGTCCGGCACCATCAGCCTCGGTCAGGCGGTCGCGGTCAACAAGCTGGACGTGCTGTATTTCCAGTGCTCCGGCTGAGCCCGGAACGCGACAGCGAAAGCCGGACGCTCAGCCGCCAGCGCCACCATAGAAGGCTTCAACCCGCGGGTCGATGATGCGTCGCCACAGCGGCGGCAGCAGGGCCAGCACGAACATCGCCGAATAGCCGCCCGGCAGTTGTGGACTGTCGTCGTGGTGGATCAGCGCCTGATAGCGGCGGCGCGGATTGGCATGGTGATCCGAATGCCGCTGCAGCTGGAACAGCAGCAGGTTCGACAGCAGGTAGCTGGAATTCCAGCTGTGCTGGTGGGTGGTGCGTTCATAACGGCCCTCGACCTGGCGCCGCGTCAGTCCGTAGTGCTCGATGTAGTTGATGATCTCCAGGCTCAGCGCAGCCCCAAGTCCCTGGATGAGGAAGAAAGCCAGACCCGGTGGGCCCAGCCAGATCAGCATCGCTGCGCCAAAGGCAGCCCAAAGGGTCGTCCACCACAGCATCTCGTTGCGCCAGTTGAGCCAATGCACGCCTTGTCCGGTAAGGCGTTGTGCTTCCAGACGCCATGCCGCGGTGATGTTGCTTGCCAGCGAACGCAGCATGAACGGGTAGACGCTCTGCCCGAAGCGCGCCGACGAGGCGTCCAGCGGCGTCGACACGTTCACGTGATGACCGCGCACGTGTTCGATCTTGAACCCGAAGTAGCCGACCGAGCACAGCAGCGCGCCACCCGCCCACTGGTCAACACGTTCGCGCTTGTGGATCAGCTCATGCGCGACATTGATGCCAAGGATGCCGCTGACCACGCCCTGCGATGCCAGCCAGCCGAGTATCCCGACAGCGCCAAGCTCGGCGTGCACGAACCACCAACCCGACCACGCGATCAGCACGATCTGCACGGCGGCTGCCAGCAGCGTGAGCAGCCGGTAGTAGTGCTGGCCCTCCAGCTTCACGATATCGGCCGCGTCGCGTGGATTGCGCAGATCGCGCCCCAGCGCATAGTCGGCCAACGGCAGCAGCACGAACAGGAACAGCAGCGGAAACCATGCAGCTGCGTTGGGCGCGCCGCTGACTGCCGCCAGCCACGCCGAAAACGGCATCAGCGCGGGGACCACGAAGACCAACAGGAATCCGAACGGTTTCAGGTGCATGGAGACACGAGCTCGACAACGGTACGCCTGCACAAGAATAGCCCAAACTTGCGTGGCTCGGGTCTGGCAGACCGGTAACCGGCGCCTGCGCGGTGTCTCGACTGCCGCACGGCAGCATGTGAGGCGCCGCTGACGCACAGCAGGCGACTCTGTGATTATCATTGCCATTCACTCCTGCGGAGGTTTGCCATGCGTCGACTGATTCCTGTCCTGCTGGTGCTCGCGCCGATGGCTGCACCGGCCGCCGAGGTGGTGCTGCTGCGGACCGATCGACTGATCGTCGATGCGCGCGAGGCGCCGCGCGGGCCGTCGACCA
>JBBSDI010000271.1:0-5515 GCA_038249585.1 Lysobacterales bacterium
CAAGGATGGCCGGGCCGGAGAGACAACCCAAGGATGGATACTTGGGCGTGCAATCGCGGGTTTTGTCGCGCCACTGGCGCGACCCGGCGAACGCCCGGCCAAGGATGGCCGGGCTGGGTGAGCCGGGGTTTGTCGCGCCACTGGCGCGACCCGGCGAACGCCCGGCCAAGGATGGCCGGGCCGGAGAGACAACCCAAGGATGGGTACTTGCAGTTGCTCCAGATCGGAACTCAGGAATCGACCTAACGTGCTTTCGCAGAACGTCCTACTCATCATCGCCCTCGCACCGCTGCTGGGCGCGATCGCTGCCGGTCTGTTCGGCCGCCAGATCGGGCGTGCCGGCGCGCACTGGGCCACCATCGGCGGCGTGGCGGTGTCCTGCGCGCTGTCGATCTGGGTCTTAAAGCTGCTTGCCGTCGATGGTCTGCCGGCGTTCAACCAGAACCTGTACACGTTCTTCGAAGTCGGCAAGTACTCCGCCCACATCGGGTTCCTGGTCGATCGCCTGACGGCGGTGATGATGGTGGTGGTTACCTTCGTGTCGCTGCTGGTGCACATCTACACCATCGGATACATGGCCGACGACCCCGGTTACCAGCGTTTCTTCAGCTATATCTCGCTGTTCACCTTCGCGATGCTGATGCTGGTGATGAGCAACAACTTCCTGCAGCTGTTCTTCGGCTGGGAAGCGGTGGGGCTGGTGTCGTACCTGCTGATCGGGTTCTGGTTCAAGCGACCGACCGCGATTTTCGCCAACCTGAAAGCGTTCCTGGTCAATCGGGTCGGCGACTTCGGATTCCTGATCGGCATTGCCGGCGTGGCGTACTGGCTCGGCACGCTCGACTATGCCACCGCGTTCGCCGGGGCAGGGCAGTTGGCCGGCCAGACCGTCACGCTGTTCCCCGGCATGCCGTGGGACGTCGCGACCTTCATCTGCATCTGCCTGTTCATCGGTGCGATGGGCAAATCCGCGCAGGTCCCGCTGCACGTCTGGCTGCCCGATTCGATGGAAGGCCCGACGCCGATCTCGGCGCTGATCCATGCCGCAACCATGGTCACGGCGGGCATCTTCATGGTGGCGCGGATGTCGCCAATGTTCGAGATGTCGGCCACCGCGCTGGCGTTCGTGCTGTTCATCGGCGCGACCACCGCGCTGTTCACCGGCCTCATCGGCATCGTGCAGAACGACATCAAGCGGGTGGTGGCGTACTCGACGCTGTCGCAGTTGGGTTACATGACCGTCGCGCTGGGTGTGTCGGCATATTCCGCGGCGATGTTCCACCTGATGACCCATGCGTTCTTCAAGGCCCTGCTGTTCCTCGGTGCCGGCTCGGTGATCATTGCCATGCACCACGAGCAGGACATGCGCCGCATGGGCGGCCTGCGCAAGTACATGCCGATCACCTTCGTCACCGCGTGGATCGGCACCCTGGCGCTGGTCGGCACGCCATTCTTCTCCGGCTTCTACTCCAAGGACGCGATCATCGAAGTGGTCAAGGAAGCGGCCCACGCCGGCTCGTGGGTGAACACCTATGCGCTGTGGGCGGTGCTGGCGGGCGTGTTCGTGACCGCGTTCTACAGCTTCCGACTGCTGTACCTGACGTTCCATGGCAAGGAGCGCTTCGTCGTCGCGTCTGCGCACGGTGCAGACCTCGCGCACGCGTCGCATGATGGCGACCGCCATGACGCGCACGATCATGACGACCATTCCCGGCACCAGCCGGGGCATCTGGCGCACGCTCCGCACGAGTCGCCGTGGGTAGTCACGCTGCCGCTGATCCTGCTCGCGATTCCATCGCTGGTGATCGGCTTTTTCACCATCCAGCCACTGCTGTTCGGCGGCTATTTCGGCGATGCGATCGTGGTTACGCCAGCCAACGACGTAGTGGGCAAGCTGGGCGCGCAGTTCCATGGACCGGTGGCGTTCGCGCTGCACGCGCTGCAAAGTCCCGCGTTCTGGCTTGCCTTTGCCGGTTTCGCGGCGGCGACCTGGCTGTATCTGCTGCAGCCTGCGATGGCCCCGCGTATTGCGCAGGCGCTGCGTCCGCTGGTCACCGTGCTGGAACGCAAGTACTGGTTCGATGAGGTCTATCAGGCGGTGTTCGCGCGCGGCAGCCTGCTGCTGGGTCGGGGTCTGTGGAAGGGCGGCGACGTTGCACTGATCGACAATGGGCTGGTCAACGGCTCGGCGGCGCTGATCTCGCGCCTGTCGGGGCTGCTGCGCCAGCTGCAATCGGGCTACCTGTACCACTACGCGTTTGCGATGATCCTCGGATTGATTGCGCTGATGGGCGCATTCGTATGGTCGCGCTGACGAATAGCCACTGACGAGCAGCGCGATGCAATCCTGGCCCCTGTTGTCCCTGTTGATCTGGCTGCCGATCGTCGGCGGTTTGGCATTGCTTGCCGGCGGCGAATCGCGCCCGCAGCAGGCGCGCTGGCTCGGACTCGCGGTTGCACTGGCGACCTTCGTGGCGAGCGTGTATCTGTACGCCGGCTTCGACAGCAGCACCGCGGCACTGCAGTTCGTCGAGCGCCGCGAGTGGATTGGCGCGATCTCCAGCTGGTACCACCTCGGCGCGGACGGCATCTCGGTCGCACTGATCGTGCTCACCAGCTTCTGCACCGTGCTGGTGCTGGTCGGCGCGTGGGAATCGATCGCCGACCGCGTGCACCAGTATGTAGCGTGCTTTCTGGTACTCGAAGGGCTGATGATCGGCGTGTTCTGCGCGCTGGATGCGCTGCTGTTCTACGTGTTCTTCGAGGCCATGCTGATCCCGATGTTCATCATCATCGGTGTCTGGGGCGGTCCGCGGCGCGTGTATGCGACGCTGAAGTTTTTCATCTACACCTTCTTCGGCTCGATCTTCATGTTGGTCGGGCTGATCTACCTGTACCTGAAGGGCGCCAGCTGGGCGCTGAGCGACCTTGCCGCATTGCCGCTGTCGGCCACCGAGCAGATGTGGCTGTTCTTCGCCTTCCTGCTCGCCTTCGCGGTCAAGGTGCCGATGTGGCCGGTGCACACCTGGCTGCCGGACGCGCATGTCGAGGCGCCCACCGGCGGCTCGGTGATCCTGGCCGCGATCATGCTCAAGATCGGCGGCTACGGTTTCCTGCGCTTCAACCTGCCGGTGACTCCGGATGCCTCGCAGGAGTTCGCGTGGCTGGTGATCGCCTTGTCGCTGGTGGCGGTCATCTACGTAGGCTTCGTCGCCCTGGTGCAGGAGGACATGAAGAAGCTGATCGCGTATTCGTCGATCTCGCACATGGGCTTCGTCACCCTGGGCATCTTCATCTCGCTCGCGCTGGTGCGTGAGGCGGGCAACCTGGATGCCGCGCAGTTGGGCCTGCAGGGCGCGATGGTGCAGATGGTGTCGCACGGTTTCGTGTCGGCGGCGATGTTCTCGTGTGTCGGCGTGCTCTACGACCGCATGCACAGCCGGATGGTCGCCGACTACGGCGGCGTGGCCAATACGATGCCGTGGTTCGCCGCCCTGTTCGTACTGTTCGCGATGGCCAACTCGGGGCTGCCCGGTACCAGCGGCTTCGTCGGCGAGTTCATGGTGATCCTGGCGGCCTTCCAAGCCAATCCATGGCTGGCGCTGGGTGCGGGTGTGACCTTGGTGGTCGGCGCGGCGTACACCTTGTGGCTGGTCAAGCGGGTGATCTTCGGCGCGGTGGCCAACGAGCAGGTGGCGCAGTTGAAGGACATCGATGCGCGCGAGGCGCTGGTGCTGGGTGGATTCGCGCTCGCCGTGCTGGCGCTGGGCGTGTGGCCGGCGCCGCTGGTGGAGTTGATGGACGCCTCGATCGCCCAGCTGGTGCAACAGCTGCTGGCGAGCAAGGTCTGAGGCGGAGCGCGACTGACGATGATGACCTGGAAAGAACTGATCCCGCTGACCCCCGAGGTGTTCCTGCTCGCCTCGCTGCTCGGCCTGCTGTTGGCCGATCTGTTCATCAAGCAGGCGCGCCGCGGGCTGACCCATTTCCTCGCGATCACGATCCTGCTGCTGACCGCGATCATGACCGCGCGACCGCATCCCGAGACGCAGGCGGCGTTCGGCGGCATGTTCGTGCGCGACGGCATGTCGGACCTGCTCAAGCTCGGGATCCTGATCACCACCGCGGTGGTGTTGGTGTATGCCAAGCCATACCTGAAGCCGCGCGGCCTGTTCCAGGGCGAGTTCTACGTGCTGTGCCTGTCCGGCGTGCTGGGCATGATGCTGATGGTCTCGGCGGGCAATCTCATCATCGTCTATCTCGGACTGGAACTGCTGGCGCTGTCGTCCTACGCGCTGGTCGCGCTCAACCGCGACTCGATGCTGTCGTCGGAGTCGGCGATGAAGTACTTCGTGCTCGGTGCGCTGGCCTCGGGCATGCTGCTTTACGGCATGTCGATGCTGTATGGCGCCACCGGCACCCTCGATCTGGCGGGCATCCACGGGGTGGCGGCGGTGGCCTACCACGACCAGCGCATGTTGCTGCTGTTCGGCCTGGTGTTCGTGATCGTGGGACTCGGCTTCAAGTTCGGCGCGGCCCCGTTTCACATGTGGCTGCCGGACGTGTACCAGGGCTCGCCAACCGCGGTGACCCTGTTCATCGCCAGTGCGCCCAAGATCGCGGCCTTCGGCATGGCCTATCGGGTGCTGGAGGGCGCGTTGTCGAGCCTGCTGGTCGACTGGCAGGGGATGCTGGCGATCCTGGCCCTGCTGTCGTTGGCGGTCGGCAACATCGTGGCCATCGTGCAGACCAATCTCAAGCGCATGCTGGCCTACTCGACGATCTCGCACGTGGGCTTTCTGTTTCTCGGCCTGCTGGCCGGCACCCGCGAGGGCTATGCGGCTGCGATGTTCTACGCGCTGACCTACGCGATCACCACGGCGGCCGCGTTCGGCATGATCGTGCTGCTCTCGCGCGCGGATTTCGAGGCCGAGGAGATCGAAGACTTCCGCGGTCTTAACCAGCGCAACAGCTGGTACGCCGGCATGATGCTGATGGTGATGGCATCGCTGGCCGGCATTCCGATCTGGGTCGGCTTCGTGGCGAAGCTTGCGGTATTGCAGGCCGCAGTGGCGGACTTCCTGTGGCTGGCGATCGCCGCCGGCGTATTCGCGGTGATCGGCTCGTTCTACTACCTGCGCGTGATCAAGGTGATGTACTTCGACGCGCCCGCCAACATCGAGCCGCTGGTGCTGCCCAACGACGTGCCGTTCCGATTCGTGCTGTCGGTCAACAGCCTGCTGCTGCTGGGACTCGGTCTGGCCAGCGGCCCACTGTGGGCCTGGTGTCTGGCGGCGATTCCCGCCTGAACGAGGCAGCTGGCGCGCGCCAGTCACACGCCCACGGGGCGCGCGTCAAGGCGGCGTGGACGGTGGTCGCGGGGGCGCCCGCGCGGCATCGACACAGCGCACGCAAGTTGCGAAAAAAGCCTACTGTGGTTACACTGCGCGCCGCCTGATGCGGGGTGGAGCAGTCTGGCAGCTCGTCGGGCTCATAACCCGAAGGTCGTAGGTTC
>JBBSDI010000272.1:0-5454 GCA_038249585.1 Lysobacterales bacterium
CGCAGGCCCGCAGCAGCATTCGATGTTCGCGAGCATCGCGCGCAGCATTCCCGGCATCGTGCTCACGTTGGCCTTTGTATTTTCCTTGTCGTATCACTGGTTCAACGGTCTGCGCCACCTGCTGTGGGATGTCGGCTGGGGGTTTGAACTGCCGCGCGCCTACGCCACGGGTTGGGCGGTAGTCGCGCTGGCAAGCTTGAGCACGCTGGGCGTTGGCTGGGCGATGCTTGCGGCGAGGTCCGGCGCATGAGCCTGCGCGATCCTCTTGCCACGGCGCGTGGGCTCGGTTCGGCGAAATCCGGGACCGGCCACTGGATGTCGCAGCGCATCACCGCGGTCGCCCTGGTCCCGCTGTCGCTGTGGTTCACGATCGCCGCCTTTGGTCTGGGCGAATATGCGGACGCGCGGTCGTTCCTGGCGCAACCGCTGAACGCGGTGCTGTGCGCCGCGCTGGTCGGCTGTGTTTTCTATCACGCACAGTTGGGGCTGCAGGTGGTCATCGAGGATTACGTCCACGTGCGCTGGCTGGAGATTGGACTGCAGATCGCGGTGAAGTTCATCGCCTTCCTCGCCGCACTCGCCAGCCTGCTCGCCATCGTGCGCATCGTGCTTGGAAGCTGACCTGCAATGAGTGCCTACAAGATCACCGAACACAAGTACGACATCGTGGTGGTGGGCGCCGGTGGTGCCGGGCTGCGCGCAACCTTCGGGCTGGCCGCCAAGGGTCTCACCACGGCCTGCCTGACCAAGGTATTCCCAACCCGTAGCCACACGGTTGCCGCGCAAGGCGGGATATCTGCCGCACTCGGCAACATGGGCGAAGACGACTGGCGCTTCCACTTCTACGACACCATCAAGGGGTCGGACTGGCTCGGCGACCAGGACGCCATCGAGTACATGTGCAAGGAGGCGATCCCGGCGATCATCGAGCTCGAGCACTACGGGGTGCCGTTCAGCCGCACCGAAGAGGGCAAGATCTACCAGCGCCCGTTCGGCGGCATGACCACCCACTACGGCAAGGGCACCGCGCAGCGCACCTGTGCCGCGGCCGATCGCACGGGCCACGCGATTCTGCATACGCTCTACCAGCAATCGCTGGCGCACGACGCGCGCTTCTTCATCGAATACTTCGCGCTCGATCTGATTTTCGATAGCGAAGGCGCCTGCCGCGGCGTGCTCGCGCTGGACATGGCCGAGGGCACGTTGCACCTGTTTCGTGCGCACGGCGTGGTGCTGGCCACCGGTGGTTACGGTCGCGCCTATTTCAGCGCGACCTCGGCGCACACCTGCACCGGCGACGGCGGCGGCATGGCGCTGCGCGCCGGATTGCCGCTGCAGGACATGGAGTTCGTGCAGTTCCATCCGACCGGCATCTATGGCGCGGGCTGCCTGATCACCGAGGGCGTGCGTGGCGAAGGTGGCTACTTGACCAACGCCAAGGGCGAGCGCTTCATGGAGCGCTATGCGCCGAATGCCAAGGACCTCGCCTCGCGCGACGTGGTCAGCCGCGCGATGACCATGGAGATTCGCGAAGGCCGCGGCGTGGGCCCGAAGTCCGACCACATCCACCTGAATCTGCACCACCTGGGCGCCGACGTGCTGCACGAGCGCCTGCCCGGCATCTCCGAGACCGCCAGGATCTTCGCCGGCGTCGATGTAACCAAAGAACCGATCCCGGTGCTGCCGACCGTGCACTACAACATGGGCGGTCTGCAGACCAACTACCACGGCGAAGTGGTGACCATTCGCGACGGCGATCCGAATGCCGTGGTGCCGGGTCTGTATTCGATCGGCGAGGCGGCGTGCGTGTCGGTGCACGGCGCGAATCGTCTGGGCTCGAATTCGCTGCTCGACCTGGTCGTGTTCGGACGCGCGGTTGCGATCCGCTGCGCCGAGACCATCAAGCCCGGACAACCGCACAGCGTGCTGCCCGCCAGTGCCACCGATGCCGCGCTAGCCAACTTCGATCAGATTCGAAACGCCAACGGGTCCACGCCGACGGCGAAGATCCGCGATGAATTGCAGCATGTGATGCAGAACCATGCGGCGGTGTTTCGCACTGGCGAGACTTTGAAAGAAGGCGTGGAGAAGATTTCGGCTGTGGTGAAGTCGTTCGAGGACGTCAAGCTGGTCGATCGCTCGCTGGTGTGGAACTCCGATCTGATCGAAACCCTGGAGCTGCAGAACCTGGTGGGGCAGGCGGTGGCCACCATGGTGTCGGCCGAGAATCGGCAGGAATCGCGCGGTGCGCATGCCCGCGAGGACTTCAAGGACCGCAACGACGCGCAGTGGCTCAAGCACACCCTGTGCTGGGTCGACGCAAAGGGGGGCACGCGACTGGATTACCGGCCCGTGCATCTGCATACGCTGACGACGGATGTGGACGCGGTGCCGCCGAAAGCACGCACGTATTGATTGACACCCGACGCATGAACTTACATGGAGTCATGCTCGACCAACCTTGTGTTGTGCTGATCGCGATCTTTCCATCGGCCGCAATACGCGGCAACGCCTGACCCCGACGCACCGAGAAACCGAGACCCGAATCCATGGCCACTTTCAGCCTTCCGAAGAACTCCAAGGTCCAGAAGGGCAAGCACTTTCCCGCCGGGCCCGGTGCAAAGCGCACGCAGACCTTCAAGGTGTATCGCTGGAACCCCGACGAGCAGGCCAACCCGCGCACCGACACCTACGAGGTCGATCTGGACACCTGCGGGCCGATGGTTCTCGACGCGCTGGTCAAGATCAAGAACGAGATCGACTCGACATTGACGTTCCGTCGTTCTTGCCGCGAGGGCATCTGCGGCTCCTGCGCGATGAACATCGACGGCACCAATACCCTGGCGTGTACCAAGGCCTGCTCCGAGGTGTCCGGTGAGGTGCGCATCTATCCGCTGCCGCACATGCCGGTGATCAAGGACCTGGTGCCGGACCTTACCCACTTCTACGCGCAATATGCCTCGATCAAGCCGTGGCTGCGCACGCAGAGCTCCGCGCCGCCGGATCGCGAGCGGCTGCAGTCGCCGGAGGATCGCAAGAAGCTCGATGGTCTGTACGAGTGCATCCTGTGCGCATGCTGCAGCACCGCGTGCCCGAGCTACTGGTGGAACGGCGATCGCTATCTGGGCCCGGCGGTACTGCTGCAGGCCTACCGCTGGATCGTCGACAGCCGCGATGAGGACACCGGGACGCGCCTGGACGATCTCGAAGATCCGTTCCGCCTGTTCCGCTGCCACACCATCATGAATTGCGCCAAGACCTGCCCGAAGGGTCTGAATCCTGCCAAGGCGATCGCCGAGATCAAGAAGCTGATGGTGCAGCGGCGCGGAATCTGAAGATGGGCGCGCCGGGTATGGACATCCGCGTCGATGGCCAATGATCCGCGTCTTGCGCGGCTGCGCTGGCGCTGCCGCCGCGGCATGCGCGAGCTCGACCAGCTGTTCGTGCACTGGCTCGATACGCGCGCCGCAATCGCCGATGAACCCACGTTGCGCAGCTTCGAGGAACTGCTCGATGCCGAAGACAGCGACCTGTGGTCGTGGGCGATGGGTCGCGGGCAGCCCGAGCGCGCCGACTGGCAGGTGTTGATTGAGCAGCTCCGCGCCACCCATCGTGCTTGAACTGGCAGCACCACGTGCTTTCGGCGCCGCGCTGGCGCTGAGTGTGTTGCTTGCGGTGGGCGCGATCTGGCTGGCCGACCTGCCGCTGCCGGTCGCGCTGGTGGCGAGCGTCCTGGCTGCTTTGTTCGCGCTGCGCGGATGGCGCATGCAGACGCGCCTGGTCGGCGGTTCGATCCGCCTGGATGCCGACGGCACGCTGCGCTGGCGCGATGCGGCGGGAACCGAAGGCCAGGGTCGGTTGTCGCAGCATACGGTGCTTGGTCCGCTGCTGGCGCTGGAGGCCATCGCGCAACCCGGTGGTCGTCGGCGTTTCGCGCTGTGGCGCGACATGGCCGACGCAGACGCCTGGCGTCGCCTGCGGGTCGATCTCCTACATCGGCGCGCGGCGGATTCCTACAAGGATTGAGCGCGCGCCGCGCTAGACTGCGCACCGCTCCATTCGATTCGACCGGATTACCGCATGTTCCGACCGCTGCAGTTGTTCATCGGCCTGCGCTACCTGCGCGCCAAACGGCGCAACCATTTCATCTCGTTCATTTCGCTGGTCTCGATGCTCGGCATCGCGCTGGGCGTCACCGCGTTGATCACCGTGATCTCGGTGATGAACGGTTTCGAGAGCGAACTGCGTTCGCGCATCCTCGGAATGGTTTCGCATGCCACCATCACCGGCGTCGGCGAGGGGCTGGAGGATTGGCAGACGGCGGTCGAAGTCGCGCGCGCGACTCCGCACGTGCTGGGTGCCGCGCCGTTCGTCGAACGCGAGGTGATGCTGCAGGGCGGCCGCGTCAGCGGTGGCGCGATTCGCGGCGTGCGCCCCGACATGGAACCGCAGGTATCGGAAATCGCCCAACGGGTGACCGAAGGCGACTGGAACAAGCTGGTCGCGGGCGAATACAACATCGTGCTCGGCAAGGAGCTGGCCCTGTGGCTGGGCGTCGGGCCCGGCGACACGATCATGGTCTACGCGCCGATGGCGCGCTCCACGCCGGTGGGCGTGATGCCGGTCACCCGCCGCTTCACGGTTGTCGGCGTATTCGAAGCCGGCATGCAGGAATACGACCGCTACCTCGCGGTGACCCATATCGACGATGCGGCACGCCTGTTCCGGATGGGCGACAACGTCAGCGGCGTGCGCCTGAAGCTCGACGACATGTTCAAGGCGTGGGCGGTGGCGCGCGATCTGGCGACGCGTCTGGGCGGCTACTACCGGGTACGCGACTGGACCCAGGAGCACTCCAACTTCTTCCGCGCGATCAAGACCGAGAAAGTGGTGATGTTCGTGATCCTGTCGCTGATCGTCGCGGTGGCCGCGTTCAACCTGGTCTCCACCCTGGTCATGCTGGTCACCGACAAGCAGGCCGATATCGCCATCCTGCGCACGCTGGGCGCATCGCCCGGCACCATCATGGGCGTGTTCGTGGTGCAGGGCATGATCTCGGGGGTGATCGGCATCGTGGCCGGCATTGCAGGCGGCATCCTGCTGGCGGAAAACATCTCGCAGGTGATGCACTTCATCGAAGGCATGTTCGGCTTCCAGCTGATGCCCTCGGATGTCTACTACATCTCCGATCTGCCCTCGAAGCTGAACCTCGCCGACGTGCTGCGCATCGGGCTGGTGTCGTTCGTGTTCGCGACCATCGCCACCCTGTATCCGGCGTGGCGCGCTGCGCGCACCCAGCCGGCGGAGGCGCTGCGCTATGAGTGAGCCTGCGAACGCGGTGATTCGCGCGGTCGGGATCAGCAAGACCTACGCCGATGGAGACTTGCGCACCGAGGTGCTGAGCGGGATCGATCTGACCGTGGCGCGCGGCGAGACGGTCGCCATCGTCGGCGC
>JBBSDI010000273.1:0-5402 GCA_038249585.1 Lysobacterales bacterium
GCTGCCGATCTGCGCTTGGACATCCGCGATGCCGCCGCGCATGAGGACAGTGCACAGGCCAACATGCTGAGCCTGTACATCGACGACGACGGCACGCTGTCGAGCCTGGGCGTCGGCGGCTCGTCGTCGTACAGCAGCGACATGGAGGGTGCACTGACGCTGCGCAGCCGTTCGGCGGATGCGATCGCCGGCCGTTTCGACTATGACGCGATGAAGTTCGATTTCGAACTGCCGTTGTGGGCCAATGGCGCGATTCCGCGCGTCGGTGCTGCACTCGCTGTCGATGGCGGCGAAGCAGGCAAAGCTCTCTCGGCCTACCTTGCGGCAGTCAAGGCCAACAACTTCGATGCGTTTGTGGCGCTTTCGCCGCCGCAATGGCGCGAATCGATGAATGCCTCCAAAGCGAAGGGCGAAGGCCAGCTGGAGATCGACGCGGTGACCTCCGAGTTGCCACAGGCGCTCAAGATCATTGGCGGACATGGCGAAACCGAGCGCGCGTGGATCGATCTTTCGGCCACCGGTGAAGGCAAGGCCGTCAAGGCGGTAGCCACTCTGGAGCGCGACGCGGGCGGCTGGTACGTGCGGCGGATCGAAACGCTGAAGTAGCCCTCGCGCATCGGGACGACGCCGCAGAACACAAGCGGCGGAGGTCGCTCTCCGCCGCCGAGACTACGTGTTGCCCGCGGTGCGTGCAGCGCCGGTAGCACTTACTGGCGCGTGGCGGTCGGGAAATCGACCTTGTCGATTGCATGGACTACGCCGTTGCTGGCCCTGATACTTCCCGTGCGTGACCTGCGCACCATCGATGCTGACCATGTCGCCGTCCAGCACGATTGGGGCTGCGTGGCGGTTGACGGTTGCGGTCGTCTTCAGCTTGCCGACTTCGGCGGCGCTGGAGCGTCCTGCGGCAACAGGATAGGCCAGGATCGAGGCGAGCTCCTGGTTGTTTTCCGGCTTGCGCAGGCGGTCGAGAGTTTCGGCCGGTAGCTTGGCGAATGCAGCGTCGGTCGGCGCGAACACCGTGAACTGGCCGCGGCCGAGCCGGGTGTCGGTGAGGCCTGCCTGTCCGACGGCTTTGCCGAAGGTCTTGAACGAACCGTTCGCAGCGGCGGTATCGAGCAGGTTCTTGCTGTTCGGCATGGTTTGGCCATGCGCGGTCATGTTTTTGGTATGCGTTGGATTCTGGTACGCCAGATGGCGCATCGGGAGCGGCCGTGGCCGAGACTTCCGCATTGTGCGCAAGCAGGATTCTCGGTACCGACCGGGCATCTGGCCGCAATGCGATCGAGAGGCGCAAACTGATAAACAAGCGCGTAATCCGCACACGCGCTCGCTCGTCATTTTCGCGGTCTACAACAAATCATTCAGCCGTCGACGCACCGATTGCCACGCGAAGTGCGTAGCTATTGCAGCGCCTGATCACTGAGGGCGCGCGCGAGGGACTGATAACCCAACCCGCGGTGAACCAGTCGCGCACTAAGCGCGGCAACGCACCGAGTGTCGGCCTTTTGTGGGTCAGCATTCTTCATGGAAGCATCCCGATGACCGCGCATTCCTGCCCGTCGCGGTGGTGCATGGAGACCAACATGGGCAACCGCACCATTCATCCCGGCTCAAACCCGAACCTGCAACTCGATCGGCACAAAGGCAAAGCTGCGCCCTATTCGACCAGCGGTGAAGGCACCAACGGTATGACCAAGCCGTCGCGAACTGACGACAAGAATCGCGCTGGCAAGCTGAAGTCCAGCCAGGTCAGTACCCAGCCGACGCCTGCAGTCGATACCGGCAATGCGCGCACCCCGCGCCAGGCCGCCAAGGGCGATGATTCGGTCATGAGCCAGCCGCCACCCAAGCAGCAGCAGCAGGCAATGCCGAGCACCGACGAGCTCAAGGGCAAGTGGAAGCAGCAGGTCGGCGCGGCCAAGATCGCGTGGGGCAAGTTGACCGAGGATGAACTGCTCCGGCTCGAAGGCCATGAGCAGAAGCTGGCAGGTCTGGTTCAGGAACGCTACGCGGTCACCCGCGATGAAGCCGACCGTCAGGTGCGCGAGTTCTTCGCCAAGAATCGTCACTGAGCGCTCGCGCTCGAACCACACTGCGACGCCCGCAACAGCAAGGCGGCGTGGATCGAGGATCCGCAGCTCCCGGCGGCGCGACGACCGGCTGTTTCCCTATCCCACATCAATACTGGAGCTACCGACATGCAAACCGATTTCCGTAAACTCGCCCTGAGTGCAGCGATTGCCGCTGGAGTTTCGCTGACTGCACTGTCTGCCGCCGGTGCCGCACCGGCCGCGCCGGTCAGTCAGGAAGTAACCGATGCCCGCCAAGAGGCGATGATCTCCACCACTTATGCGCTCAGTCCGTATCTGCGTGCCAACGACATCGATGTCAGCGTCAGCAACGGCAGAGTGGTCCTGACCGGCATCGTGCAGGAGGACGTGAACAAGGACCTGGCCAAGCAGCTGGCAATGAATGTCGAGGGCATCACTTCGGTCGACAACCAGCTCGAGATTGCGGCTGACGACAATACGCCGGCTCGCCCGAGCAACCGTCGCTACGGGGAACGCGTAGACGACGCGACCACCTCGGCGGCGATCCGCTCCAAGCTGAACTGGAGCCAGCGCAGCGCCGGCACCGTGACCGAGGTCGACACCAATTGGGGCCGCGTGGTGCTCAAGGGTACGGCTGCGAACGCCGAAGAGAAGGCGTTGGCGGGCCGTCTGGCGATGAACACGCGCGGCGTGACCTCGGTCGACAACCAGTTGGTGGTCGGCAACGGCAAGTCGAAGGCGAAAGCCGACGGCAGTGGCACCGAAACGGTGGCTCAGGATATTGCCGACAGCTGGATCACCGCGAAGGTCAAGTCGACATTCATGTACTCGACCAATGTCGACAGCGGAGATATCGAGGTGAGCACCGAGGGCGGTAACGTGACACTCAGTGGCAAGGTCCACAGCGGCGCCGAGCGCGCGCTGGCAATAGAGCTCGCCAAGAACGTGCGTGGGGTCAAGACGGTGAGCACGAAGGCGCTGGTTCTCTGAATCACCGCTAGTTCGTCGACCACAGCCGCGCATCCCGATCGGGGTGCGCGGCTTTTTTGTGCCCTGCAGGTGGGTGCACGCTATCGCTGCCTGCGCTCGTCATTGCGGTTGAGCTGGTGTTGGTACGTAACCGAACAGATGCAGCGTCGCCCACGCGGCACAATGAGTCATTGTCCAGCGAGGTGTCCCATG
Source organism: Lysobacterales bacterium (assembly GCA_038249585.1). Lineage (GTDB taxonomy): Bacteria > Pseudomonadota > Gammaproteobacteria > Xanthomonadales > Ahniellaceae > UBA4656. The sequence goes on from JBBSDI010000273.1 coordinate 3,237, forward strand.
CAAGATCAAGTCGCCGCCACACCCATCGAAACCCTGCGCAAGCAGGCTCGTGCCCATATCGAAGACGGCGCGGTCACCGCTGGTTACAGCGCCGACCTCAGCGAGGTGCTCAAGCGACTCAACGAGGCATTGGCGACCGAGCTGGTATGCGTGCTTCGCTATCGTCGCCACCACTTCATGGCACGCGGCATTTTTTCGCGCGGCATCGCCGACGAGTTCCTGGTGCATTCGAACGAAGAGCAGGGTCACGCCGACCAGATCGCGGGTCGCATCGTGCAGTTGGGTGGTGAGCCGGACTTTGCGCCGAACGGTCTGAGCGCCCGCAGCCACGCCGAGTACGTGGCGGGTGGGTCGCTGGTGGAGATGATCCGCGAGGACCTGATCGCCGAACGCATTGCGATAGACAGCTATCGCGAGCTGCTGCTGTTTCTGGGCACCGATGATCCGACCACCAGCCAGATGCTCAGATCGATCTTGACTGTGGAAGAAGAGCATGCCGACGAATTGGCGGATCTGCTGGTAGATCTGCCCGCGTTCGCTTGACGGCGATGTGTCGGCCCGCCGCTCAATCGTGCGGCGGGTCGTCCCGTTCAGCGTTTCGTGCAAGGCGATGTACCGCGCTACGTACCAGCCATGCGGCAATTCCCGCAGCCCCAAGGCCCATCGCCAAGCGTTTTCCACCGCCGAGGCGAGCTGCGAGCAGTAGTGCCAGCTTGCTGGCCAGTGCGGGCTGGCGGGTCAGAAGTCGCATGGTGATGCTGCGCGGGAACTGATCCGGGGTGGACGCGCGAGCCAGCTGGCGGGAGACCTGGTCACGCTGGATGGCCATCTGGCGGCGCAAGCGATGCCGCGGATCGCCGTCGGGGTTGATAGGGTCCGCACTCATAGTCGACTCCGCAGCATGGCAAGATCGGATGTTAGTTCGGCGCGGGTAGCTGCAAAGGCGCTTTCGCCTCGCGCGGCAAGAGCCGCGACCCGAAACCAGGCGATGGCTGCGAGAACCGCGTAGGTCACGCACACGCCTGCCGCGATCGGAATACGATAGCCCGAATCCCAGCCGACGATCAGCGCCAACGCGCCCAATGCGAGCAGCACGCAGCCCACGCAGAGCGCGGCAACCACGCCCAGGATCAGCATCGAAGCGAGTCGGCGCTTCTCCTGCTGCCACTCCATCCGCGCCAGCTGCGCGTGCAGTCCGGCCTGCGCGAACAGCGCCTCACTGGCCGATCCGAGCAGCCGCAGGATCTGCAGTGCAGCCAGCGCCCCGCCCGCCGTGGAGCGGGGCGGGGCGCTGGATTCAGCCCAATTGGCCTGGCTCACGAAATGACTCCAGTCCGCACCATCGGCCTGTTATCGATCAGCGACGTGCAACCACCACGCCGAGCAGCAAGCCGATTGCTGCACCGATGCCGATCGCCTTCCACGGCTCATCGTGTACGTATTCGTTGGTGACAGCTGCGGACCTGCGCGCACGCTCGCCGATCGCACCGCCGACGTTGTCGAGCGACGCCTTGGCTTGCGTGATGCGGTCGCCCAGCTGCGCCTTGACGCGCGCGAAGTCTTCGGCGGTCATGGCGGTGGTCTGGGAGATCAGCTGCTCGAAGTCGGCCAGCAGATTGTGGAACTCGCGCGAAACGCCGGCGCGATGGTTGGGGCGTGACGAGCTGCTGTCGGCGGGGCTGCCAAAAACGTTGCCGTTGGATTCCGAAGCGCCTGATTGAATTCGCATGGTGGGTCTCCTGATGATGGATGAAACATGGTTCCGTCGCGCAGGCCGTTATGCGGGGTTGCGCGCGGGCCCGGTCTTCACGCCCCGCTCCGGGATTGCCAATTCGGCAGACCAGGTAGCGCGACGCTTGTGCGTGGCTTGAATTATGGTCACCAGCGATGACCGTCGCTGCGTTGCGAACCACTGTGTTAGTCAACGCAGTCGTGCACGAGAGCTTTCGTCTGCGCAGCTTTGGCGCCCGCGCGCGACGGCCGACCGATCACGGTAAGCCGTCGACGTGCGTGCGTCGCGGCGGCGTCAGATGCGTCCCATCACCATCAGGACGATCACCACCAGCAGAACCAAGCCAAGTCCGCCAGCCGGTCCATAGCCCCAGCTGCGACTGTGGCCCCAACTCGGGATGGCGCCGATCAGCAACAGGACCAGTACGATCAGTA
>JBBSDI010000274.1:0-5311 GCA_038249585.1 Lysobacterales bacterium
CCTGATGGCGACCTTGACCACCGTGTTCGGGCTGTTGCCGCTGGTGCTGGTGCCCGGAGCGGGCACCGAGCTGTACCGCGGCGTCGGCGTCATCGTGCTTGCCGGACTGCTTTGTTCGACCGTGGTCACGCTGACCTTCCTGCCCAGTCTGTTGCGCCTGAGTCTGGATCCTGCACTGCATCGCAGGCTGGGGTCCGCGCGCAGCGCGGACCTGGCGCGCTGAAGCGCTGCGCCCTCAGCGTGCCACGCGCTTGCCGCGTGGTCGCGCGGGTGCTGCGGGTGCCGCGGTTTTGCCGCGTTTTGCGGCACGCTTGGGCGCCAGCACAAGCGCGGGCGTGGCAGGCTTGGCGACCCGTGTGGGTCGTTTGCCGCTCGCGCTCTTGGCGGCTGCGGCAGGCTTGCGCGGTCGCCGTTTGGATGGCGCAGGTTCGTGCAGCGCGCGCTCCAACTCGGCCAGCGCCTCGCCGGTGTAGGTCGCGATGCGCTGCATGTGCGGCAGGCTGTCGCGGCAGCCGGTAAAGCCGAAGGCGAGATTGCCGGCATAGCTTTGGCAGGTGATGTTGAGCGCCTGCCCGTGCGACACCAGCGACACCGGATAGGCCGCTTCCATCCGCGCGCCGCGGAAGTACAGCGGCTTGTCGGGTCCGGGCACGTTGGAGATGGTGACGTTGAACATCGGCCGGGTGCGGCCGCCGACGCCGGTGAGCAGCGAGACGATGTAGGGCGTCATCAGCATCACCGTGTACTGCATCATCGCCTGCCGCGGCAGCGCGGCGACGTGCTCTTTCGCACGTCGGGTGGATGCGCTGATCGCCGCCAGCCGCTCGCGCGGATCGGCGATATCGGTCCCCAGCGTGCCGATGATGAACGTGATCGCATTGCCGGCGCCCTCATCGTCGCGGGGCCGCACCGAGACGGGAATGCCTGCGGTCAGCGATTTTTGCGGCAGCTGGTCGAGCTCATCGAGGAAGCGCCGCAGTGCCGCGCCGCAGATCGCGAGCACCACGTCATTGAGCGTCGCGCCACTGGCCTCGGCGACCTTTTTCAGGCGCGCGATCTCGAACAGCTGCGTGGCGAACCGGCGCGGCCCGCGGATGCGACCATTGATCGGCGACATCGGCGTGTCGAAGGGCAGCGCCAGCGCCTCGCCCGGTTTGCGTCCGAGTCCGAACATCGAAGCGAAGGCGCGTGCGACATCCGGCAGGGTGCCCAACTGCCCACGCACCGCACCGATCGCGCCCTCGATCACCTGCGTCACGGTCGGCGCTGCATCGGCACCACGCATGCGTGCGTTTGGCGGGCTGCCCATCGACCAGAATGGCGGCAGCTTCAGGCTTGCCTCGGCCGTCGTTGCCATCGAGCGCACCAGCATCTTCATGCCGCTGATGCCGTCGATCAGCGAATGGTGCATCTTGATGTAGATCGCAAAGCGCCGGCCATCGAGGCCTTCGATCAGTTCGCACTCCCACGGCGGGCGCTTCAGATCCAGCGGCTGGCTGTGCAGGCGCGCGATCAGTTGGCCCAGTTCGCGCTCGCCACCGGGCTGCGGCAACGCGGACAGTCGCACGTGGTGTTCGAGGTCGATCTGATCGGTTTCATCCCAGCGCGGAATCAAGCCCTTGAGGCCCGGCCGGCGCAGGCGCTGGTTCCACGGTGGTGCGAAGTCGCGGCAGCTGCGGAATTCGGCGAGCAGCGCGCGCAGCGAATCGGCGGGCGCATCGTCGGGCAAGACCAACTGGATCAGGCCGCCGACATGCATCGGCGTGTCGCGCGATTCGACCAGCAGCCACGAGGCATCGAGCGGGTTCAAGGATCGGGTCGACACGTTGGCTCCGGTCTGGTCGCCCCGCGGAACTGCGCGGCGCACTCGCGGACCATACGGGCTTGCGCGCGGGGCGTCACGCGGCGGCGCGGTGAGCGCGTCCGGGTGTGGCTGGCGGCGCGCATTCGGGACTTGCGGCGACTCCGGTCGCTGCCATGGCAGCACCCACATCGGTCGGAGCGCACCCGGTGCGCGAGCAAGCAGCTCCGACCGGTGCGGCTGCCACGGTCGCCCGCAAGGTGGGCTCCTGCAACAACGCGATCGAAGGCGAACCCGTTCGGTTGCCGCTGCGCTGTTTCCTCGCTGTGGGAGCCGGCATGCCGGCGACAGGCACTGGTCGCCCTGCTCAATGCTTCGGTCATCGCATTGGCAGCTCCGACGGCGGCGAAACGTGGTGCCGCGGCACGCTGCGCGACGCCTCCACGCGGCATCGGCAGGATCTTCACGCGGCGTTTGCTCGAAACCGCTGGTCCTTGGCCCACTCGAAATTCAACAGAGCCAAAAAAGAAGGCCCGGTTTCCCGGGCCTTCCGTGTGTCGCCGGTGCGATCGCCTACCAGCTGTATCTGGCGTTGAGGTAGACGTAGGCGCCGTTGAAGCCGAACGGAGCGCTGCCGCTGTAGGGCAACTGGCCGGAGGTGGAGTTGGCGAACAGTACCTCGTCGGGGTAACTGTCGAGCACGTTGTCGCCGCCCAGTGTGAAGGCCCAGCGGTCCAGCGTGTAGGTGGCGGCCAGGTCCAGCGTCCACTCCGACCCGAAGGTCTGGTCGTTGACCGGGTTGGCATTGAGCACCGAGAACTCCCCGTAGCGCGTACCGGTGGCCGACAACGCCAATGCGCCCACGTTCCAGGTGCCACCGAGCAGGAACTTGTCCTTCGGAGCGCCCACCTCGAAGCGACCCAGCTCCACCCGACCAAAGCGCACCGCCGTCGGATCGATCGCCGTGAGCGACGTCGGATTCGGTGCAATGCGGTCGATGTCGGTGCTGTTGTAGTTGTAGCCCACGGTCAGGTCCAGGCTGCTGTTTTCCAGCTCCCAGCTGTAGGTGCCGATGATGTCCACGCCCTGGGTGGTGGTGTCGATGGCGTTGGTGAAGTAGCGGCCGCCACCCACGCCCGGGAAGCCGTTGGCCACCAGGAAGTTGCGCACCGCAGCGCTGGTGAGGTTCTCCGACAGCGTGACGCGGTCTTCGACCTCTATCTGGTACGCGTCGATGGTGATGTAGAGCGCATCCGCCGGCTGCAACACCAGGCCCAGGCTGAAGTTGGTGGATTCCTCGGCCTTCAGCGGCTCGGCGCCCAGCGCGATGGCTGCCGTGTCGCTGACGCGCGAGGTGACGATGTCGAAGGGCACGCCACCGATAAAGTTGGTCGACGTGGCGGAGAAGAACTGCTGCTGCAGGGAAGGCGCGCGGAAGCCGGTGGAGAGCGTGCCGCGCAGGGCTACGGTATCGGTGAAGGCGTAGCGTCCGGAGAGCTTCCAGTTGGTGTCGGTACCGAAATCACTGTAGTCCTCATAGCGGGCGGCCAGACCCAGCGACAGCTTGTCGCTGACATTGGCTTCCAGGCCGCCGTAGACCGACAGGTTGTCGCGGTCGAAGTTGCCGGCGTTGGCGGTACGGAAGCCGGGGAAGACCTGCGCGCCGGGCAGGTTGGCAAAGGTGCCCAAGGCGAACGACAGCGGCTCACCCGCGCCCTGCTTGAACGTGTCTTCGCGCCACTCGACGCCGTAGGACAGTGTGACCGGATACGCCAGGCCCCATTCCAGCGCCTTGTTGAAGTCGGCGTTGAGCACGTGCTGCTCGACCTCCAGCAGGCCCGCGAAGAACTCGGTGGGCGAGGTGGGGCCCAGGCTGCGGTTGAGCGTGTTGCGAATGTCGAAGGTGAGCTCGTTGGTGCCGTAGGTGTAGCTGAAGTCGTAGTTGGTGCCGCCGCCGGTGCTGCCCTTCAGACCCCCGCCGAAGTGGAAGTCGGTGGAGACGTTGTTGATCTGCGGCAGGAAGCCGTTGGGATAGATGGCGGGGATGTTGCGGGCGTCGCCGGCGGGCCGGAAGAAGCCGTTGGAGATCGCGTCGCGCTCGGTGTAGATGCCGATGGCATAGAGCGAGACGGCGTCGTTGATCGGCAGCTCGGCGTTGAACGTCAGCGAGCCATAATCCACTTCCGGGTCGCCCTGGCGCTGCACCACCCGGCCCAGCGGCGCGGACGTCGCCGAGGGCGTGCCGATGAAGGGCCGCGCCCGGTCGGTGTTGTCCTGGCTGCCGAACTGGCCCGACAGGTGGATGAAGCCCTCGCCCAGCGGCAGGCCGACGTCGGCATTGGCCTGGTACTGGCGGCCGTCGCCGGCGCTGTATTGCCCGCCGCGGATCGCCGCGCTGCCGCCGGAATCGCGGCCCTTGAGCACGATGTTGATGACGCCGGCGATGGCGTCGGAGCCGTACTGGGCCGCGGCGCCATCGCGCAACACTTCCACCCGTTCGATGGCCGAGATGGGGATGGTGTTGAGGTCCACCGGGGACGAGCTGCGGCCCTGGGATCCGTTGACGTTCACCAGCGCGCCGCTGTGGTAGCGCTTGCCGTTGACCAGCACCAGCACGTGGTCGGGCGACAGGCCGCGGATCTGGGCCGGGCGCACGGTATCGGTGCCGTCGTTGATGGCCGGGCGCGGGAAGTTCAGCGACGGCAGGGCGCGCGACAGCGCGGTGGCCAGCTCGATGGTGCCGGTGGCCTCCAGTGACTCTTGGGTAAGAATGTCGATAGGCGCGAGCGATTCGGCCACCGTGCGGCCCGCTACCCGGGTGCCGGTGACGATGATCGTGTCGAGCATCGCAGGGTCGCCGGTGCCCTCTTCCTGGGCGGACTGGGCAAACACGGGGCTGGCGGCCAAGGCGGCCAAGGCGGCCAGCAGTGCGAGGGTAAGGGGATTGCGGCGCATCATGTCTCTCCGGCGGGGTCGTAATTACGTCATATCACGCGGCCGGGGCGCAGGCCAGAAAACTTTCTGTCGCGAGACCGTGCGGAGATTGGGACCGCGGGTGGGACCGGGACCGGACCGGGACCGAGACCGGAACGACCAAGACCGCAAGACCGGGACAGGCACAGACCGCAAGACCGGGACAGGCACTGAAAGGACGGAACGACCAAGATCGGACAAGATCGGGACAGGCACGACAAGTCCCGATCGTTGCCGATCGTTGCCGATCGTTGATCGCAGATCGGCGCTGCTTAATCGCCGTCGACGTCCTCGACCACATCGTCCATGTCGAACGGGATCGAAACTTCCGCGCGACCATCGTTGACCAGCACGGCAAAGTGCAGGTGCGGGCCGCTGCTGAAGCCGGTATTTCCCGACCGGACAAGATCGCACGACAAGATCGGGACAGGCACTGAAACCCTGAACGGACAAGATCGCGGACAAGATCGGGACAGGCACTGAAACCAAGATCGGGACAGGCACTGAAACCAAGACCGGGACAGGCACTGAAAGGAC
>JBBSDI010000275.1:0-5274 GCA_038249585.1 Lysobacterales bacterium
CTACCTGACCCTGGCCCGGTCCCCGATCGCCAGCGTGCGATCATCCACTCCATCCGGACCTGCGAAAGCCGTACCGGCTTGAACCAGAATGCCGTACCGACTTGAGTCAGAACGCTGTACCGAATTCATCAGAATCCACGCCCGCGTAGGGCAGGCTGTCCCGACCTGCTGCTCTGCGCGTCGCATTCGGGTCATCATTTTTCGGTTTTTCCCCGGCCCGTTCTCGGCGAAACCGCGAGGCCCAGAAAAACCAGCAGCGCCTGATTGAGCCGGACCACGTCCTCGTCATCGAGTCGGCCGATCCGCTCTCCGAGCTTTGACTTCGGCACCGTGGTGATCTTGTCGGCCATCAGCCGCGAGTCAACGCGCAGCCCGTTGCGATCGTTCGGCGCGACGGCAATGCGAAACAGCGGCGCATCGATAGGGTCGGTGGTGAAGGCGCAGACGCTGATCGAGTCCGTGGCGTCGAAGCTGTCGTCCTGCACGATGACGACAGGACGTGGTTTGCCCGCATAGTCACGGCAGCCCGACAAGGTCCAGATGTCGCCCCGCTTCACGCGTGCCGCCTCAGCCATCGCTCCGATCGGACACGGCGTCGATGAACGCCTGATCGTCCCGCGTGTGGGCATTGTTCGCGATGGCGAGCGACTGACGATGCGCTTCCGAGCGAAAGGCCGGGGACCGCACGTCGGGCACCCAGATCTGGATCGGGCGAAGACCCTGCTCGCGCAGCCGCGCGCGATGTTCGGCTACCTTGACGCGCGATGACTTGGGGCGGGATGCAGGAGCCATGACACGCTCTGTGTTAAAGTTACATGTAACCTATCAGGGGTGCAGCCCCATGGCCAGTCCATTTCTCTTCGGGCCGGGTCGCTCCCATCCCAATCAACAAGCTCCCTCGACGATCCGACCTGCGCGGCATGTGGCCTGATCGCCCACTGCCGGCAAGCGCGCTTGAGTGGAATCCCTAGGCACCTGTTTTCAATGGATTTTACGGTCCGGCCTCCGGCGCCGCCCACAAATCCATCACCGAACATTGCCAGTCCACCCCGGGGCGCGGACAATCGTCGGCTTGCGTGTCCGCCCTGGCGGGCCTCCCGGGGTGCATCGGCACCCCCTTCGCGGGTCGTACCGCGACCGAACTCAAGCAAAACCATCGATGCGTCTGTCTTCCATCAAGCTGTCCGGCTTCAAGAGCTTCGTCGATCCGACCACCCTGCATCTGCCGACCAACATGACTGCGGTCGTAGGTCCGAATGGCTGCGGAAAGTCGAACATCATCGATGCAATCCGCTGGGTCATGGGCGAGAGTGCGGCCAGCCGGCTGCGTGGCGATGCCATTACCGATGTGATCTTCTCCGGCTCCAGCAGCCGCAAGCCCGTGGGCACGGCCACCGTCGAGCTGATCTTCGATAATTCCGACGGACTGGTCGGCGGCGAGTACGCGGGTTTCGCCGAGATCTCGGTCAAGCGCACGGTCAGTCGCGATGGGCAGTCGAGCTATTTTCTGAACTCCGGTCGCTGTCGACGCCGCGACATCATCGACGTGTTCCTCGGTACCGGGCTGGGTGCGCGCAGCTACTCGATCATCGAGCAGGGCATGATCTCGCAGATCGTCGAGGCGCGGCCCGAAGACCTGCGCGGACATCTGGAGGAGGCCGCTGGCATCTCCAAGTACAAGGAGCGCCGCAAGGAAACCGAATCAAGGATAAAGGCCACGCGCGAGAACCTCGATCGCCTCAACGACGTCCGCCAGGAAGTCGAGAAGAATCTCGATCACCTCAATCGGCAGGCGCGCGCGGCGGAACGCTGGCAGAAGCTGAAGGCGGAAGCGGCGCGGGTCGAGGCCGAGCTCAAGGCACTGTCGCTCAAGGCGCAGGAGCACGAGCTCGATGCGCGTTCGAGCGTGCTGCGCGAGACCGAGCTTGCGATCGATCGCATCACGGCCGAACAGCGCCAGGTCGAAGCGCAGCTCGAAGCCTTCCGCGATCGGCAGATCTCCGCCAGCGACGGCTTCAACAAGGTGCAGGCCGAGGTCTACCGCATCGGCGGCGAAGTCGCGCGCGTCGAGCAGCAGATCCAGTACAACAAGGATCTTTCCGAGCGCCTGCTGCGGGCCGGCAAGGAAACCGACGGCCAGCTGGCCGAGATCGTCGAGCACATCCGCGGCGATCGCGAACAGGTCGAGGTGCTGGCCATCGAACTGGCGGAATCCGAGCCGCGCATCGAGGCCCTGCTGCTGGAAGCCGATGCCCGCGTCGAGGCGCTGACCGAGGCCGAGCGGCTGCTGGCCGACTGGCAGTCGCGCTGGGATGCCTACGCCAAACACAGCAGCGAAGCCTCTCGTCTGGCAGAAGTCGAGCGCACGCGCCTTGACTATCTGGACAAGCAGGCGCTGGAAATCGCGCGCCGACTGGAGCAGCTGGAAGCCGAGCGCGCGCAGGCGGACGTTGCCAGCATCGGGCAGGCTGCCGCTGCGCTCGGTGGCGAGCAGGACACGCAGCGTGAGCTGGTCGAATCGCTCAGCGGCATGCTCGATGAGCGCAAGGGCGCGCTCGATCGCCTCGCCGAGCAGCGCACGCTGGCGCAGACCGAACTGTCGCGCGCTCGCGCATCGATGGAAACCGCCAATGGTCGCCTGGCCTCGCTAGAAGCACTGCAACACGCAGCGCTGGGCCAGGAAGCCGGAGAGGCGAAAGACTGGCTCGATCGCATCGGGCTCGGCGGCAAGCGCCGGCTGGGCGAATCGCTGGAGGTCGCCGACGGCTGGGAGCGTGCAGTCGAGACCGTGCTCAGCGGTCTGCTCGATGGCGTGCTGGTCGACACGCCGCATGATTTCGCAGCACAGCTGGTCGAGGTCAGTGCGGCCAACGTGAGTTTGTTCGCCGACACCGCGGGTGCCGCGTCCAACGCCGGAACTCTCGCCAGCCAGGTGCGCGGACCTGCCGCGGCGCTGGCACTGCTCGGCCGCGTGCGGATCGCCGACACCCTCGGTCAAGCGCAGGAACTGGCGCGACGCCTGCCGGTGGGCGAGTCGGTCATCACGCCGCAAGGCGAATGGCTGGGCGCGGACTGGGCGCGCGTGGTGCGTGGTGGTGCCGCGCAGCAGGGCGTGATCGCCCGCGAGCGCGAGATCCACGCCGCCACTGCCGAGCGCGAAACGCAGCAGGCGCGCGCGCAGGCGCTGGTCGAGCAACTCGATCGGCTGAAATCCGATTTTGCCGATGCCGAACTGGTGCGCGACGACGCGCAGCGCGCGCTGTATGCAGGGCATCGGCGTCTGTCCGAGATCGCCGGCCAGTTGCAGAGCCATCAAGGCCGGCTTGAAGCCGCGCGCCAGCGCAGCGCGCGGATCGAACAGGAAAGCGGCGAGCTGCGCCCGCGCCTGACCGACGTGGAAGAGCAGACCCGGGTGTCACGCGGGCGCCTCGATGAATCGGTCGGCCGCATGGGCGATCTGGAGGCCGAGCGCGTACAGCTCGACGCGCTGCGTCGCAGCCTGCTCGAACGCCGCGAGGAAGCGCGCATCGAGGCCCGCGAAGCACGTGAGCAGTCGCATTCGCTGTCGCTGCAGGTGGAGTCGCGGCGCGCCGCGCTGCGCGCACTCGAGCAGGCGTTGGCGCGCATGGACGGCCAGCAGCGAGCGCTGGCCGCCCGCGCGGAAGAGATCACCGAGCAGCTGGCCGTCGGCGGCGCGCCGATGGAGCAACTCGACGCCGAGCGGCGCACCTACCTCGACCAGCGGCTGCTGGTCGACAAGCAACTGGTCGAAGCGCGCAAGGCGCTCGATACGCTCGATGCCGAGACCCGCCAGTTCGACAGCGAGCGCCACCGCGTCGAACGCGTGTTGGCGGAAACCCGCGAGCAATTGTCGGCACACAAGCTCGAAGCGCAGGGCACCCGCCTGCGCGCCGAGCAGTTGGCGGAGGCGATCGCCGCTGCCGGCTTCGACGTGCAGGCGGTGATTGCCGAACTGCCGGAGGACGCCGAGGCCAGCGCATGGCAGTCCCGCCACGCGGAGCTGGAAGCCAGGATCAAGCGCCTGGAGCCGGTCAATCTGGCGGCAATCTCCGAACATGCGGAACAATCCGAGCGCAAGGGCTATCTGGATGCGCAGCTGCTGGACTTGAACACCGCGCTGGACACCCTCGAGAACGCGATCAAGAAGATCGACCGCGAGACCCGCACCCGCTTCAAGGAAACCTTCGACAAGGTCAACCAGGGGGTGCAGGAGCTGTTCCCGCGCCTGTTCGGTGGTGGGCATGCATATCTGGAGCTGACCGGCGAAGACCTGCTCGACACCGGCGTGGCGATCATGGCGCGGCCGCCAGGCAAGCGGGTGACCAATATCTCGCTGCTTTCCGGTGGCGAGAAGGCGCTCACCGCAGTCGCCCTCGTGTTCGCGATCTTCCGTCTGAATCCCGCGCCGTTCTGCCTGCTCGACGAGGTCGATGCGCCGCTGGACGAGGCCAACGTCGGGCGCTTCTGCCAGCTGGTGATCGAGATGAGCGAGCAGGTGCAGTTCATCTGCGTCACCCACAACAAGGTAACCATGGAATCCGCGCGCCAGCTGTGTGGCGTGACCATGCGCGAGGCCGGCGTGTCGCGTCTGGTGCAGGTGGACCTCGAAGAAGCCGCAAAGCTCGCTGGCGCTGCGTGAGCCGCTCCTGAACCGGGCGCGCGCGCGCCGCGCAGAACTTGTGCGCGCCGGGTGCCATAATCGCCCCATGCCACTGATTCGCGAGCCCGTTTCCGCATGAGCGATGCGACTGTCCTGCGCCTGGTGATCCTGGTCGTCGGCGCGGCGTTGATCGCCGGCCTGTACTACTTCGGCCAGCCGCGCAAGCCCGGCCAGGGTCGCTACAAATCCACGCCGCAGCGCAAGCCCGGCAACGGCGAGCGTGTCGAGCCGCGGATCGGCGAGTCCGAGGTCGGGTCCGATGAAACCGCCGGCGACGTGCGGTGGGCCGGTGACGTCCAAGCGCCCGAGCTGCCGCTGCCCGCGCCGCGTTCGCGCGACGCGCAGGCCGACGATTCGCAACCCGCCGCAGCGCCGTTCGCTTCCAGCACCGGCCGCCGCCCCGATGCACGCTTCGAGCGCATCGTGACCATCTACGTGGCCGCGCGCGACAGCGGCACCATCGCCGGCGCCGAGCTGGTGGTCGCGGCCGAAAAGGCCGGTCTCGAATTCGGCGACATGGGCATCTTCCATCGGCTGGTCGAAGGGCGCCCGGACCTCGGGCCGATCTTCAGCGTGGCCAACATGATCAAGCC
>JBBSDI010000276.1:0-5233 GCA_038249585.1 Lysobacterales bacterium
CCAGATTGCCGCGGGTGAGGTCGTCGAGCGGCCGGCCTCGGTGGTCAAGGAGTTGCTGGAGAACGCGCTGGATGCCGGCGCGCGCCGGATCGAGATCGACATCGAGGCGGGTGGCGCGAAACTCATCCGCCTGCGCGATGACGGGTGCGGAATCGCAGCCGACGAGCTGGCGCTGGCGCTGGCGCGCCACGCGACCAGCAAGATCTCCAGTCTGGATGATCTGGAAACCGTGCGTACGCTGGGCTTTCGTGGCGAGGCATTGCCCAGCATCGCCTCGGTATCGCGCTTCGAGATGATCTCGCGTGAGCGCGGATCGACTGTGGCGGCCGCGGTATCGGTCGAAGATGGCGCGGTCAGTGCCGTGCGCCCGGCCCAGCATCCCGAGGGCACCTCGGTGGTGGTGCGCGATCTGTTCTTCAACGTGCCGGCGCGGCGCAAGTTCCTGCGCGCCGAGCGCACCGAGATGGGGCATATCGAAGAGCTGCTGCGCGCGCAGTCGCTGGCCAATCCGCAGGTCGAGTTTCGTCTGACCCACAACGGCAAGACGCTGTCGCGCCTCAATCCGGTCGACGATCCGCTCCAGCGCGTGGCCGATGCGCTGGACGCGCAGTTCGCACAGCAGGCATTGCCCATCGATGCACAGGCCGGTGGCCTGGGTCTGCGCGGCTGGGTCGGTGCGCCGACCGCCTCGCGCAGCCAGGCCGATCGCCAGTTCTTTTTCGTCAACGGTCGCCAGGTGCGCGATCGCCTGATCGCGCACGCGGTGCGGCAAGCCTATGCCGATGTGCTGTTCCACGGGCGGCATGCGGCATTCGTGCTCGAACTGCGCATCGACCCGGCGTCGGTCGATGTCAACGTGCATCCGGCCAAGCACGAGGTGCGTTTTCGCGACAGCCGTCTGGTGCACGACTTCGTGTTTCGCAGTTTGCATGCAGCGCTGGCGCAGACGCGCGCTGGCGCGGCGGCGGCGACAACGGCACTGCCCACGGAAATCTACAGCGCCCCCGGCAGCGGCTTCAGCGGGCAAACGCAGGCGCGCCTCGGATTGCCGCTGCGCGAACCGATGGCAGCCTACGCGATGCTGTACGGCAGCAGCGCACGCAGTGAGGTACTCGCCGCGTCAGCGACAGGCGACGCGGCGAGCGATGCTTCGGCTGCATTCCCGGACGCGCCTTCCGACATGCCGCCGCTGGGCTTCGCACTCGCCCAGCTGCGCGGCATCTTCGTGCTGGCCGAAAACGCGCACGGCCTGGTGCTGGTCGACATGCATGCCGCGCACGAGCGCATCACCTATGAGCGGCTCAAGGAGTCTCGCGCCTGCGGTACGGTGCCCTCGCAATCCCTGCTGGTGCCATTGGCGTTGCGCGTGTCGGCCCGCGAAGCCGATGCGGTGGAAGCGCATCGCGAGCGTTTCGTGGCGCTCGGTTTCGAGCTGTCGCGTAGCGGCCCCGATCAGGTGCTGGTGCGTCGTATCCCCTCGGCTCTGGACGGCGCCGACGTCGAGCGGCTGGTGGGCGATGTGCTGGCCGATCTGGTCGAGCACGGCTCGGATGCGCGGCTGGTCGAATACGAGAACGAGCTGCTCTCGACCATGGCCTGCCACGCCTCGGTGCGCGCCAATCGACGCCTGACCGTTCCCGAGATGAACGGCCTGCTGCGGCAGATGGAGCAGACCGAACGCTCCGGCCAGTGTAATCATGGGCGCCCGACCTGGGTCCAGTTGACGCAGGCCGAACTCGACCGGCTGTTCCTGCGCGGTCGTTGACTCCGGAGTCACAGAATGCAGCTTCGCCTCGCAGCACTCGCCACCGCCATCGTCGCCGGCACCGCCATAGCCGCCACCACTGCGTACCCGGACGAGATCAAGACCTGGCGCGAGCAACGCACTGAGCGCCTGACTGCGCCCGAAGGCTGGCTGAGCCTGGTCGGCTTGCACTGGCTCGACAAGGGCACGCACAGCATCGGCAGCGCGGCCGATAACGACATCGTGCTTTCGATCGGGCCGCCCAAACTCGGCAGCGTCACGCTCGATGGTGCAATCGTCACGCTGGCACTTGCCGAGGGCGTCGAGGCAAGCATCGGCGATACCGCTGCCCGCACTGCACCGCTCGTGGCAGACAGCAGCGGCAGCCCCACTGTCGTGCGCATCGGCCAGACGTCGTTCAGCCTGATCGAACGCTCGGGTCGCTACGGCCTGCGCGTGCGCGATCCGCAGGCGAAATCCCGCAGCGGTTTCGTCGGCATCGACTACTTCGAGATCGATCCCGCGTGGCGTTTCGAGGCGCGCTTCGAAGCGCACCCGGCCGGGCGCACCATCGACATCGTCAACGTGCTCGACATGCTCGAGCCAACGAAGAATCCCGGTGTGGTGGTGTTCGAGAAGAACGGCAAGCAATATCGTCTCGAAGCCCTCGACGACACCGGCGATGGCCAGCTGTTCCTGATCTTCGCCGATCGCACCAATGGAAAGACCACCTATGGTCCCGGACGCTTTTTGTATGCACCGCCGCCGGTCGACGGCAAGACCGTGGTCGACTTCAACCGCGCCTACAATCCGCCCTGCGCGTTCAGCGCGTACTCCACCTGCCCACTGCCGCCGCCGGAGAACCGCCTGGATGTAGCGGTGCAGGCGGGGGAGAAGAAATACGCGGGCGCGACGCACTGATCGATTGCTGCGCGCAATACAGTGTCTTTGGGCCAGTGCAACGCTGATTCTCGACCACCAGGGCACAGTGAGCGAATGCCCCCAGCGCAAGATCCTGATACTGACCCGCGGCTCCCACCGCGACGTGTAGCCTTGCGTCGCGCTGGGACTCGGACTGGGTCATTGCGAGTCATGCAGCGGCACTCCCGGGCGCAGCCCGTGAATCCCGACTGAAGCTTTTGCCGCGATGCGCGAAGCCGGCACGCAGCGCGGCGTGCATACTGCGCTGGAAGTCATCAGACACGAGTGCCAATGACGATGAACATCCATGCATTCTCGGGCGTGGCAATGCTCGGCCTCGCGGTCGCGTGCGGCGCATGCGTCGCGCAGATTCCAGCAAGCGCCGACGCCGACGCCGCTGCGGTGCAGGTGCGGCGCCTCGGCGAGATGTCCGTGGCGCGCGCAACACACCAGGCCACGCGACTGCCGTCGGGCAAGGTGCTGATCACCGGGGGCTGCACTGGATCGTGCGAGACGAGTCTCGACCAGGTCGAGCTTTTCGATCCGGCCACGTCGACGTTCTCGCTCCTGCCTGCCATGGGGCTTGCGCGCAACAGTCACGCTGCGGTCGCGCTGACGGATGGCCGCGTGCTGGTCGCCGGCGGCTGGAGCGGATCGCAAGTCAGCGCCAGCGTGGAGATCTTTGATCCAGCTTCCGGCACTTTCAGCGCGCTGTCGGACATGACGCAGCCGCGTGCCGTACCCGCAGCGGTCAGGTTGGCCGATAGCAGGGTCCTGATCACCGGTGGGCAGACGGCACAGCTCGCGCCGATTGCCACGGCGGAGCTTTTCGATCCCGTATCGCAACAGTTCGCGCAAACCGGATCGATGCTCGCGGCCCGCGTTGGCCACAGCGCAGTCGTGCTCGCTGACGGCAGGGTGCTGGTGGCTGGTGGCTTGCGGGTGCGCCGCGGCGAGGTGTTGCGCTCGGCGGAAATCTACGATCCCGCCACGGGCGTGTTCGAGCCGACCGGCGAGATGGCCGCCGCGCGCCACAAACATGCGGCCGTGCGCCTTGCCGACGGCAGGGTGCTGATCATTGGCGGTGCTGGCAATGATCGCCGCGATGAGCGCTATCGCAGCACCGAAATCTACGATCCGGCCAGCGGCGGATTCTCGCCGGGTGCCGACATGCAGTGGCGGCGCTACAAGCTGCCGGACGCGGCGCTGCTGTTGCCTTCGGGCGAGGTACTGGTGGCCGGCGGGGCGGAACGTGTGGAACGCTACGATCCCGCTGAACGACGCTTCATGGCGCTCAGTGGGGCGTTGAGCGGCGCGCAGGAATTCACCACCGCGACCTTGCTCGACGACGGCACGGTGCTGCTGGCGGGCGGCTACGACGAAGAGATCCGAAGCTCCGCATCGGCCTGGCGGGTGCGGCTGTCGGATTGATCCCGGCTCGCCACCCCAACGCGATCCGGCGACTCGCGCCCGGCGATTATTGTTTGCGAATCGGCGTCGCGTCGGTTGTGGCCTTGCCGCCAAACTGCGCGCCGCTGACTTCCGCATCGCTCCAGCCGCGGTCCACGCCGGTCATGTGCCAGGTGTGCGCATCGATACGCAGCGGTCCACGAACGCGCTCGTGGAAGCTGCTCGGCAACAGGTAGGGGCCGACCTGGGTGTAGGCGAGGAACGTGGTGTCGACGTGGGCACCCTGAGTGGTTTCGAATCCGTTGGGCGTCATCTGGACGCGAAACAGGCGTGCAGTATCCGCATCGATCCACAGCACCGCCTAGTCGCGCGCCGCCTCGCCGAAACCGGGCTGCAGTGTTGCCAGCAGGCGGCGAAAGCTGCGGCCCTTTTCGCGCGTATCGGGCATGCGCTCCCATGCGATGGCGCGATGGCGAAAGAACGATGGCCCGAAATGGAACATCTGGAATGCATCGTTGGTCATCGCCGTTGCGCGCAGCTTGACCGGGTCGGTCTCCGGCTGGCCGTTGTAGTAGACGCTGATGCCAGCCGGCGTGCGCACGACCTGTTTGGTGCCCAGCGGGCCATCGTGGCGCACCGCATAGAGACCATCGCGCGGCCGATAACGCTCCTGCGATGTGACCCGGAACCCGGCATCGCTGACGATCGGCTGGATGCGCTGGATCAGCGCGTACCAATGACCATCCGTAGAGATGTTGATATCGCCCGGATACTCACGGATATCGCCGCCGTGCGCGGCCAGGCACTGATCGAACACCTGCTGTGCCGATAGGCCGTCGTCGAAGCGTGCGTCCGATCCGGCTTGCGGGAAGCTCGCACAGCCCGCCAGCAGGGCCAACACGATCAGCAGGCCAACCGATCGAAGGTGTCGCAGATGAGTTCCCATCCCACGAGCACAACCGACACCAGGTGAACGCGCCGTGTTCACAGGCTGCTTATGTCCCCGTAAACACCGCTTTGCGCTTGTCCAGAAACGCCTGCGCGCCCTCGCGCATGTCGTTGGTGGACGCGCACACCGCGAAGGCCTGGCTCTCGTAGTCGAGCGCCGTCTCGAGGCTGGCTTCGCCGGCGATCAGCACCGCGCCGAGGATGCCGCGC
>JBBSDI010000277.1:0-5197 GCA_038249585.1 Lysobacterales bacterium
AGATGCCGCCGCGGTCCCAGCCCCAACTGCGGTTGAAGCGGCATTCGGACTTGCTGCGCTGGGAAACCAGCTTGACGTCGCCGTCGATTCGCGTGGCGCAGTAGTTGTACCGGAAGTCGCGCGATTCGCAGAGCACGGCCTTGCCGCCACGACCGCGATCGCCATAGTCGCCGTGGCGGTCGCCGTAGTCGCCGAGGCGGTCGCCATAGTCGCCATCGAAATCGTCATCGCCGCGCCCTGAATAGCCGTCGCCGCGACCGCCGATTTCGAACTCGGCGCCGCAGCCCTGGGTGACCCAGATGCCGCGACGGTCGTAACCCCACGATTCGCCTTCCCAGCACTCCGAGCGGCTGAACTTGCGCAGCAAGCGCACGCCGCCGCGGGTGTTCACCGGGCAATAGTTGTCGCTGTAACCGCGCGATTCGCAGCGCACCAAACCGCCGTAAGACTGCGCTTGTGCCTCGCCGGATACTGCCCACAGCAGCATGCCCAGCAGCGCGCCACATGCCAAAGAGATCCGCATCGCCCCACCCCGCCCGTGCGCAGGACCACCCCGCGACATCCTGTTGCGCAATATAGGCGATCAGGCTGAACAGGCGAACAACCCCATCGGGCATGCGGCAACTGGTTCGGCCAGCATTCATCGCGCGGGCAGGCGTCATGGCGCCGCGCTAGGCTCGACGCACACCCATCAACCGGATCGACCCCGATGCGCCATGCTGCAATCGCCCTGCTCGGGCTTGGGCTCGCCGGCTGCGCTGCGAGCCCCGACCGCCCGCCGGCAAGCATCCGCGTGGCGACCTACAACGTGGCCCTCAACGACGAGCGCGCCGGCGGCATGATTGCTCGGCTGGAGGCAGGCGATGATGCCGCGCGTGCGGTGGCCAGCGTGATCCGCCGCGTGCGTCCCGACGTGTTGTTGCTCAACGAGCTCGACTTCGATCCTGCCGGACGTGCGGCCGACCTGTTCCAGCAGCGCTATCTTGAAGCTGCCGGCGGTGATACCGATCCGATCCGCTATCCGTATCGCTACCTCGCGCCGGTCAACACCGGCGTGCCGAGTGGCCTGGATCTGGACGGCGACGGGCGCTGCGATGGGCCCGGCGATGCATGGGGCTTCGGGCGCCAACCCGGTCAGTACGGCATGCTGGTGCTGTCGCGGTTCCCGATCGACAGCGCGCGCGTGCGCACCTTCCAGCAGTTCCGCTGGGCGCAAATGCCGGATGCGCAGGTGCCACAGGCACCGAACACCGCGCTGCCGTTCTATCCGCCGCAGGTCTGGGCACAACTGCGGCTGTCGTCGAAAAGCCACTGGGATATTCCACTGCGCACGCCCTTCGGCACCCTGCATCTGCTGGCGAGCCATCCGACACCGCCGGTGTTCGATGGCCCGGAAGATCGCAACGGCACGCGCAACCACGACGAGATCCGCCTGTGGGCCGACTACATCGAGCCCACGCGCGCGGCCTATCTGGTCGACGATCGCGGCCAGCAAGGTGGTCTGCCAGCGGATGCGCGCTTCGTGATCGCGGGCGATCAGAATGCCGATCCGGTCGACGGCGATTCAGCAGCGGGCGCGATCGCGCAATTGCTCACGCACCCACGCGTGGATGCGAGCGTGGTGCCGCGTTCGGAGGGAGGGATCGAGGCCGCCGCGCGCAGCGGCGGTGCGAATGCCACGCAGCGCGGCGACCCGGCGCATGATACGGGCGCGTTCGGCGAGCGGGTGGGCAATATGCGGATCGACTACGTGCTGCCCTCGCGCGGCATCACCGTGCGTGCAGCACAGGTGCACTGGCCCAAAGCGGACGAATCCGGCCATGCGCAGGTGTTGTCAAGCGACCATCGGATGGTGTGGATCGATATTGCATGGTGAGCGCGGCAGCGCACGCGGCACCATGCGTGCGGGCGCTCAATCGATATCCGGTTCCGCCTCGCGGTAGATACCAACCCGCACGCGGCCGTCCTCGGCCAGCCATGCGCGATACATGCCGGGCGAGTTGAACGGCAGCACCGTATTGCCGGCGTGGTCGATCGCGATCAGACCACCGGCTCCACCGACGCGCGCGACTTCCTGCAGCGCCTCATCGGTGGCCGCCATCAGCGTCTGATCGAGATACAGCATGCGTGCATGCACGTCGTGGGCGAGCACGCGGCGGATGTAGAACTCGCCATGGCCGGTCGCCGACACCGCGCAGGTGTCGTTGTCGGCGAAGGTGCCAGCACCGATCAGCGGTGCATCGCCGACGCGACCGACGGCCTTGTTGGTCATGCCGCCGGTGGAGGTGGCCGACGCAAGGTTGCCCGCGGCATCCAGCGCCACCGCGCCGACCGTGCCGCTGCGCTGCGCGACGCTCGTCCAGCGCTCGTCATGGTCGAGCGTGATGCGTCCTTCGGCCTTGGCGCTGGCCAGCTGCGCGCGCCGTGCGTCGAGCACGAACCACGCGGGCTCGACCAGCGGCAGGCCCGCGCTGGCGGCGAACCGATCGGCGCCATCGCCGGCCAGCAGCACATGCTGACCGGCCTGCATCACCGCGCGCGCGGCGCGCACCGGATTGCGCACCCGGCGTGCCGCGCAGACCGCTCCCGCGCTGCGGTCGCGCCCGTCCATGATCGCTGCATCGAGCTCGGCGTCGCCGTCGCTGTTGAGCACGGCGCCGCGGCCGGCGTTGAAGAACGCGCACTCTTCCAGAGCGATCACCGCCTGCTCGACGGCGTCGATCGCGCTGCCGCCGCCGCGCAGCAGTGCGACTGCAGCATGGGCGATCTCGCACAGCGCCGTGGCGCAGTCGCTGCGTCTCGCGTCGGAGAACTGCGCGGGATCGATGACGCCGGCGCCGCCATGCAGCGCAAAGCCGACCTGGCGAACCGCGGAACCGCTCACGCGCCCGCTATCGTCATGCGGTCGATCAGGATCGGCCCGGTCAGGATCGACGAGCGACGATCGACCTCGCTGCCGATGGCGACGATGCCGGCCAGCATCTCGCGCAGCTTGCCCGCGATGGTGATCTCTTCGACCGCGTAGGCGGGTTCGCCGTTTTCGATCCAGAAGCCCGCCGCGCCGCGCGAGTAGTCGCCGGTGACGATGTTCACACCCTGCCCCATCAGCTCGGTGACCAGCAGGCCGCGACCCATGCTGCGCATGATCTGCTCCAGCGTGCCGGCATTGCTGGCCACGCGCAGATTGTGGGTGCCGCCCGCGTTGGCGGTACTGGTCAGGCCCAGTTTGCGCGCCGAGTAGCTGCCCATCACGTAGCGCTGCAGCACGCCATCGCGCACCAAATGATTGGCGCTGGTCGCCACGCCTTCGGAATCGAAGCTGCACGAGCCCAGACCGCGCAGCAGGTGCGGCTCCTCGGCGATCGCGAACCACGACGGAAACAGCTGCTGGCCGGCCTGGTCGAGCAGGAACGAGGCGCGTCGATACAGCGCACCGCCGCTGACTGCGGATACGAAGCTGCCGATCAACCCGCGCGAGAGCTCGGGTGCGAACAGCACCGGGCATTCGCGGGTCGACAGACGCTGTGCGCCGAGCCGGCGCAGGGTGCGCTCGGCAGCAATGCGACCGACCGACTCCACGCTTTCGAGATCGCCTGCGTGGCGCGCACTGGTGTACCAGTAGTCCCGCTGCATGCCGGCATCGTCTTCGGCGATCAGGGCGCAGCTGATGCTGTGGTGGGTGCCGCGCTCGCGTCCGGTGAAACCGTGGCTATTGGCGTAGATCGACAGACTGTCGCCGCTGGCCACGCTGGCGCCGTCGGAGTTGTCGATCCGCGGATCGACCGCGCGGCCAGCGGCCTCGCAGGCGATGCCCAGTTCGATCGCATGTTCCGGCGACAGCGCCCACGGGTGCCACAGGTCCAGATCGGGGAACACCTTGGCCATGCGGGCGGGATCGGCGAGGCCGGCGGCGGGGTCTTCCTCGGTGTAGCGTGCGATCGCGCAGGCATAGTCGATGGTGGCCGCGATCGACGCCGGTGCCAGGTCGGCGGTGCTGGCAGAGCCCTTGCGCTGGCCGAAGTACACGGTCAGCGAGAGGCCGCGGTCGCGGGTGTGTTCGATCGTCTCGACCTCGCCCATCCGCACGTTGACGTTGATCCCGCGATCGTCGTCGACGCCGACCTCGGCCTGGCTGGCCCCGGCGGCGCGGCAGCGCGCGAGGATGTCCTCGGCCAGATTGGCCATCTGGTCGAGCCCGTCCTGCGCTGCGGGCGTTGCGTTGGTGCTGATGTGCTTCACTGCGTATCCTTGGGTGATTGCGACTGAACCGGAGCCGGCGCCAACCGCCATGCACGATCCCGAAGACGAATTCTCGCACGAGGCCCCGCGCAAGCGGCGTGGTCGCGGCGATCCCGACGCCCCCAGCCGCGGCGAACTGCGCCGCGAGGCCCTCGATGTGCTGGCGCTGGCGCATGCGCTGGTCGAGCTCAACGAGGCCCAACTGGTGCGCGTGCCGCTGGCCGACGACCTGCGCGAGCTGGTCGCGACCAGTCGCGCCATCAAGCAGCATATCGCGCGCAAGCGGCAGCTGGGCTTCCTGGCCAAGAAGCTGCGCCTGCGCGAGGACGAGCTGCCGGCGATTCGTGCGGCACTCGATCACGACAAGGCCAACGAGCAGCGCGAGACCGCGCGCCTGCACCGCGCCGAGGCGCTGCGCGACCGCCTGCTCGATGGCGGCGACGAAGCGTTGGTGGCGTTTCTCGCCGGTCACCCGACGGCCGATCGCCAGCAGCTGCGCACCCTGATGCGGCGCGCGATCGACGAGCGCGAGCGCGGCAAGCCGCCGGTAGCGTCGCGCGAGCTGTTCAAGGCGCTGCGCGATCTGCCGGGTGCGGAAATTCCGCAGTCGCAGCTATAGCTGCTCCCACAGCGCCAGTAGCGCTGTCGCGGCAAGTCTGGTGGCGCTCTGACCAGCATGAGAGCCGCCATGGCGGCGACTGGACCTGCCGCAAGCTCCGCCAACTGCAGCAAGAAATGTGGGAGCCGCCATGGCGGCGACGCGACCTGCCGCAAGCACCGCCAACTGCAGCAAGACCTGTGGGAGCCGCCATGGCGGCGACTCGACCTGCCGCAAGCACCGCCAACTGCATCAAGAAATGTGGGAGCCGCCAAGGCGGCGACTCGACCTGCCGCAAGCACCGCCGACCGCAGCAAGAAATGTGGGAGCCGCCAAGGCGGCGACTCGACCTGCCGCAAG
>JBBSDI010000278.1:0-5188 GCA_038249585.1 Lysobacterales bacterium
CGACAGCCAGGGCGTGTTGACCGCGCCGGCGAACGGTCTGATTACTCTGCCGCCGCATACCCCGACCTCCGGCACGCCGCCGGTGGCCAACGGAGCGGCCCCTCTGGTGATCGAGTTGAATCTTACGGCCACCACCCAGCGCGGCGAACGCTTCGGCGTCAACAGCCTGACCCAGGACGGCTACGCGACCGGTCGCCTGGTTGGTGTTTCGGTGTCGCCCGAAGGCGTGGTCGCCGCGCGCTACACCAACGGTCAGAGCACCCCGCTGGGCCAGGTGGTCATGACGCGTTTCGCCAACCCGCAAGGATTGCAGCAGCTCGGCGACACCTCGTTCAGCGAGACCACCGAGTCGGGCGAGGCAGTGCGCGGCGAACCGGGCACTTCATCGTTCGGCGTGATCCAGGCTGGCGCGCTGGAGGCCTCCAACGTCGACCTTACCGCGGAGCTGGTCAACATGATCACCGCGCAGCGCAACTTCCAGGCCAACGCGCAGATGATCTCGACCTCCGACCAGATACAGCAGACGATCATCAATATCCGCTGATGGAGTAGCGGAAAGGGTCCAGGACCCAGGGTTCAGATCGGTCACCGACCCTCGTCTGTACCTTGGGCCCCATACCCTGCTCGCCGCACCTCGGCGCGATCACTGACAGGAACGCGAAAGAATGGACCGTGCTCTGTACATCGGAATGACCGGCGCCAGCGCCACGCTCAAGGCGCAAACTGCGGTTTCGCACAATCTCGCCAACGTCGGTACGGTGGGTTTCAAGGCCGAACTGCTCAAGCAGGAAGCGGTGCAGGTTGAAGGTCCCGGTTTCGAAACCCGCTTCAACGCGCTGATCGCCGATGGCGGTTTCGACGCTTCGCAAGGTCCCAGCCAGACCACCGGCAATCAGCTCGATATCGCGCTCGGCGAGGATCGCTGGCTTGCCGTGCAGGACGCGGCAGGCCAGCAAGCCTACACGCGTGCGGGAGATCTGAAACTGACCTCGCTGGGTCAACTGGTCACTTCCGGCGGCCTGCCGGTGCTCGGCGAAGGCGGTCCGATCGCGCTGCCGCCGCACCAGAGCCTCACCATCGGCGGCGATGGCACGCTGTCGATCGTGCCGCAGGGGCAGGGGCCGGAGACCGTCGCAACCGTCGGTCGCCTGAAGATCGTCGACGGTAGCGGCGATGCTTTGACGCGCGGACTGGATGGATTGTTTCGCGCCGCCCCCGGCCGGGAAGTCGTACCGGCCGCCGGCGGCGTGTTGACCAGCGGCACGCTGGAAGGCAGCAACGTCAACGCCGCCGAGGCGCTGGTGCAGATGATTTCGCTGTCGCGCCAGTTCGAGATGCAGGTCAAGGTGATCAAGACCGCCGAAGAGAACGCGCGCGCGGCATCAACCTTGCTTCGCATGAGTTGAGACCACTGCGAAAGGCAAGTCCATGAATTACGGAAAGCGACGCGCGAACGACCAGATCGGGCCTGTCACGCCAGCCACCTGCGGATCGGCGGTCGCCAGCACCGCGTGCCAGCGGATCGAACTCGGCGGCTGGCGGGTACTGATCTGGCAGGACACCGCCGTGACAGATCCCGCGCAGCAAAGCTTCTGGCGTACGCCGGGTCTTTACGCCCGGCGGCTCGCCCGCAATCGCTGAATTTCCTGACCTCGCGCACAGCGCGCATACCGGAGCTGAACGATGAACCAGGCCCTGTGGGTCGCCAAGACCGGACTCGATGCGCAGCAGACGCGCATGTCGGTCGTGTCCAACAATCTCGCCAACGTCAACACCACCGGCTTCAAGCGCGGCCGCGCCGCATTCGAAGACCTGCTGTACCAGCAGGTGCGCCAGCCGGGTGGAGCAACCTCGCAACAGACCCAGTTGCCGACGGGACTGGCAACCGGCACCGGTGTGCGGGTAGTCGCCACGGCCAAGAGTTTCGATCAGGGCAATATGCTCAACACGGGTAATGCGCTGGATCTTGCGGTCAACGGCCGCGGCTTTTTTCCGGTGCTGCTGCCCGATGGCACCACCGCCTATACACGCGACGGCAGCTTCCAGGTCGACAGCCAGGGCCAACTGGTCACCAACAGCGGCTACGTGGTGCAACCGGCGCTGCAGATCCCGCAGGGTGCCCAAAGCGTCACCATCGGCCGCGATGGCACGGTGTCGGTGCAGGTCGCAGGACAGGCTGCATCGACCCAGGTCGGTTCCGTGCAGTTGACGGACTTCGTCAATCCGGCGGGACTGCAGGCACGCGGCGAGAATCTGTATCTGGAAACCAGCGCCAGCGGGCCCGCGCAGACCGGCACGCCGGGCGTCAACGGCCTCGGGGTGCTGCAGCAGGGCACGCTGGAGAGCTCCAATGTCAACGTGGTCGAGGAACTGGTCAGCATGATCGAGACCCAGCGCGCTTACGAGATGAACGCCAAGGCGATTGCTGCGACCGACGGCATGTTGCAGTTCCTCAATCAGTCAGTCTGAGCTCAGGCCCATGCGCATCATCAACGATCGGGATATCCGCAGCGTCGACACGACCGCAGGGTTCCGCGAAGTTTTCACCGGTGTCCTGCGCAGCTGCTTGCTCGGCGCATCCGCACTGCTTGCCGGCTGCGCCACCATGCCCAGCCAGCCGCCGCCGATGGCCACCGTGCAGGTGCAGATGGTGCCCGGCACGGCATCCACCAGCGGCGCGATCTACAACGCCGGTGGCGGATTTTCGCTGTTCGAGGATCGCAAGGCGCGCGATGTCGGCGATCTGCTCACGATCAACCTCAGCGAGCGCACCAACGCCGCGTCGAATGCCTCGACCAGCACCAGTCGCGACTCGACCACTTCACTGCCTAGCCCGACGCTGTTCGGCGGCCTGCCGACGCTCAACGGCCGCGCGATCCTTGAGACCGACATCTCGGCCTCACGCGCCTTCGATGGTGCGGGCGGCACGACGCAGAGCAACCGGCTGGAAGGCTCGATCACCGCCACCATCGTCGCCCGGCTGCCGAACGGCAATCTGGTGGTGCAGGGCGAAAAATGGATCCAGCTCAACCAGGGCGATGAGCTGGTGCGCCTGCAGGGCATCGTGCGCACCGCCGATATCGCACCCGACAACACGATCTCGTCGAGTCGCGTCGCCGAGGCGCGGATCAGTTACTCCGGTCGCGGCAGTCTTGCCAAGGCCAGCACGCAGGGTTGGATGCAGCGCTTCTTCGATGTGGTCTCGCCATTCTGATCGTCAACACAAGCCGCCTGCCCATGAGCTTCAAGTCGACTCGCATCGTTCCCGTGCCGGCGCACCCGTCGGCGCGCTCGCACGGCAGACGCTCGCGGGTGCTGCTGCTTGGCCTCGCGCTGACCTGCGTCGCGGCGCTGGTCTCGCCGTGGGCGCACGCCGAGCGGGTCAAGGACATCGCGCGCTTTGAAGGCGTGCGCGGTAATCCGCTGATCGGCTACGGACTGGTGGTGGGCCTCAACGGCAGCGGCGACCAGACCAGCCAGGCGCCGTTCACCGTGCAGAGTCTCAAGACCATGCTCGATCGGCTCGGTGTGACCGTGCCGCCAAACGTCAACCCGCAGCTTAAAAACGTGGCGGCGGTGGCAATCCAGGCCGAGTTGCCGGCGTTCGCGCGGCCGGGCCAGAACATCGACATCACGGTATCTTCGATCGGCAATGCCGGCAGCTTGCGTGGTGGTGCGCTGCTGATGGCGCCGCTGCGCGGAGCCGATGGTGAGGTATATGCCATCGCGCAAGGAAATCTGGTGGTTGGCGGTTTCGGCGCACAGGGGCAGGACGGTTCGCGGGTGACGGTGAACATCACCAGCGCCGGGCGCATCCCGAACGGCGCGATCGTCGAGCGTCCGGCACCAGCGGCATTCACCGGTGGGCCGATGACGCTCAATCTGCACAGCGCCGACTTCACCACCGCACAGCGCGTCGCCGACGCGATCAACGCGCGGCTGGGTCCAGGTACCGCCAGCGCAATGGATGCTGGCAGCATCGCGATCGATGCGCCTTCCGAGCCGTCGTCGCGCACCGCGTTCCTCGCCAGCATCGAATCCGTCGAGGTCACGCCTGCCGATGCCGCGGCCAAGGTAGTGATCAATTCGCGCACCGGCACGGTGGTGATCGGCGCACAGGTCCGCGTATCGCGCGCCGCAGTCACCCACGGCTCGCTCACCGTCACGGTGTCCGAACGCGCCGCAGTCAGCCAGCCTGAAGCCCTGGCCGCTGGTGAGACCGTGGTGGTACCGCGCTCGGATGTGCAGATCACCGAAGAGGAGAGCCGCATGTTCGTGTTCGAAGGCGGGGTATCGCTGGAAGAGATCGTGCGCGCGGTGAACCTGGTCGGTGCTGCCCCCGGCGACGTGGTCGCCATTCTCGAGGCGCTCAAGCAGGCCGGTGCGCTGCACGCCGAACTGGAAGTGATCTGAGGCGGCCATGCAGCGCGACCCCGCCATCTCGCCACTGTCGGAACTCGGCGGCCTGTCAAGGTTGTCGCAGGCCGCGGCACGCCGTGAGCCGCAAGCCATCGATGCGGTGGCGCGACGCTTCGAGGCGCTGTTCGCCGAAATGATGGTGTCGAGCATGCGCACGGCCAGTCTGGGTGATCCTCTGTTCGAGGGCCAGAACACCATGTATCGCGACTTCTACGATCGCGAACTGGCCTCGCGCATGACCATGGGTCGTGGGCTGGGAATCGCGGAGATGCTGCGCAAGCAGCTTGCACCACCCCCCACGCCCGACACTCCAGCGCCGGATGGGCAACTCGCCGCAACGCCGTTCGCGCTGTCGCCGCCGGCGCCGCCGATGGCGCTGCACAAGGCTGCAACGACCGCGCCGCTGCACCTGCCGCCAGCGATTCCGTCGCCGCCGGCCGTGGGACTGTGTCCGCCGCTGCCAGCGCTGCCGCAGGCACCGGGGTATTTTCCCGATCCACAGCTGGCGGCGATCGGCGATATCACCGCGCCGTATCCGCGCGGTCTGGTGCCGCCGATTGCTATCGCCGGGTTTCCCGACGAGCCAGTCGTCGATCCCGCGCAAGCGCAGCAGGTGGCACTGGCAAAACTGTCGCAGGCGAAAGCCGGCACCCCGGAGGGATTCGTCGCGCAAGTCTGGCCGCATGCGCAGGCAGCGGCAGCCGAACTCGGCGTCGATCCGCGCATGCTGGTCGCGCAGGCCGCACTGGAGACCGGCTGGGGCCGCAGC
>JBBSDI010000279.1:0-5184 GCA_038249585.1 Lysobacterales bacterium
ACGTGGACGCTGTCGTGCCCGGCCGGCACGGCCACACCGCTGACCTCGACGCCAATGTCGGGCAGCACGGTGGCAACTCCGCCGCAGGCTGTGGGCGGTGCGGCGACCACCTCGACACTGCAGTTCCAGAACCCTGGTGCTGCAGCTGCGACCGTCACCTGCACCGCACCCACTGCAACCCAGTTCACGGTGGCTCCGCTGATCATCAACGTGCCGGCTGCTGGCAATGCGTCGACCACGGTGACTTACAGCAATCCGACCGCCGGATTGTTCACTGGCGTGCTCAACTGCACCGCGGGTGCGCAGACCTTCACCTTCAGCCTGGCCGGTTCGACTGCCGTGTTGTCGACCTCGGTTCCGGTCCCGACGCTGAGCACCGTCGGCCTGTGGCTGGCAATCCTCGGCGTGTTCGGCCTTGGATTGCTGGTGGCGGGTGGGCGTCGCCACTGAGTAGACACGCCGGGCGCGCGATGCGCGTCCGGCGTTGCCAACGAATCGCGCCGCTGCGCCGTCCCCGGACGCGCAGCGGCGTTTTTTTTGGCCGCTGCGCATGCTCGTCCAGCGTCGGGGCTGGTGCACGGTGCGCAAGACCATTGCCCGCAAATGCGCCTTGCGCGATTCAGGCACTGCAACAACAATCGGCAGCCGCGTCGGCCTGTACCGGCGTGGCAATCCGACAGGAATTCCGATGAGCGAGTCCGAAGGTCGCAAGTTCAAGGTCGCAGTGGTCGGCGCCACCGGCGCGGTCGGCGAAGCACTGCTGGCGATCCTGGCCGAGCGCAAGTTCCCGGCCTCCGAGGTGGTGGCGCTGGCCAGCGCACGCTCGGCCGGTGGCACGGTGAAACTCGGTCGGCGCGAACTGACCGTGCGCGATCTCGATCAGTACGATTTCACCGGCACCCACTTCGCGTTCTTCTCGGCCGGCGCTGCGGTGTCGAAGGTGCATGCGCCACGCGCCGCCGCGGCCGGCACCGTGGTGGTCGACAACACCTCGCAGTTCCGCTACGACGCCGACGTGCCGCTGGTGATCAGCGAGGTCAATCCGCATGCGATCGCGCGCCGACCGCGCGGCATCATCGCCAATCCGAACTGTTCGACGATGCAGCTTCTGGTGGCGCTGGCGCCGATCCATCGTGCAGTCGGCATCGAGCGGATCAATGTCGCCACCTACCAGTCGGTATCCGGCGCGGGGCGCTCGGGCATGGATGAACTGGCCAAACAGACCGCAGCGCTGCTCAGCTTCAAGTCGCCCGAGCCGAAGAAGTTCCCGCTGCAGATCGCGTTCAACCTGATCCCGCAGATCGACGAGTTCCAGGACAACGGCTACACCAGGGAAGAGATGAAGCTCGTGTGGGAAACGCGCAAGATCCTCGAAGACGAATCGATCCAGGTCAATCCCACAGCCGTGCGGGTGCCGGTTTTCTACGGCCACTCGGAGGCGGTGCACCTGGAGACGCGCGAAAAGATCACCGCTGCACAGGTGCGAAGCCTGCTCGAATCGGCGCCCGGCGTGGTGGTGGTCGACGAGCGCAAAGCCGGTGGCTATCCGACGCCCGTCACCCATGCTGCCGGCACCGATCCGGTGTATGTGGGGCGCATCCGCGACGATATCTCGCATCCGCGCGGCATCGCCCTATGGGTGGTCGCCGACAACATCCGCAAAGGCGCGGCCTTGAATGCGATCCAGATCGGGGAACTGCTCGCAGCCGAACATTCCTGAGCGCCGGTTGGCCGCGAAACGGTCACGCCCGATACGCGCCCTGCGCGCCGGCCGCAACCGCGAACGGCCGGGTGCCGGGTCGCGCGGACGCGCTGCCCGAAACGGTTGTTCCGGGGCTCGGCCTGCGTGGTGCTCGATGCCGACCGGGTCACGGTTCCAATAATCCTTGGGCTGACCTATAGTTAGCGTTGTGTTATAAGCCAGTTTCGAGGATTGTGCGGGCACGGCACGAGCTTGGGAACCTATCGCCTCCGGGGGCCAGTCACATGAAACAACCGATCAAGCTGTCGCTGGCTATCGCGCTCGCGCTGGGCAGTCCTGCCGCGTGGGCGCTGGGTCTGGGCGGCATCACCATCAAATCCGGGCTCAATGAGCCGCTGGTCGCGGAGATCGCGATCAACGAGGCAGCGCCGGGCGAAGCGGAAGCACTGCGTGCCAACCTCGCCTCGGCCGCAGACTTTGCGCGCGTCGGCCTGGACCTGTCCGGCGTCTCCGTGCCGCTGAACTTTGAAGTGGTCAAGGCCAAGGACGGGCAGTCGGTTATCCAGGTTTCCAGCGAATCGCCGGTTCGCGAACCGTTCCTGAGTTTCCTGGTCGAGGTCAGCTGGGCCAATGGCCGCCTGCTGCGCGAATACACCGTGCTGCTGGACCCCGCGGTCGTCGCGCCCGCGGTCATCGGTTCGCAGGCCGTGGCCGAACCGGTGCGCGAACCCGAACCGATTGCTGCGCCCGAGCCGCTGCCGCCGAGTCCCCGCGACGCCGAGCCGGCACCACAACCGATTGCCGAGACGCCCGCTGCACAGCCCGCTGCGATCGAACAGCCTGCAGCCGAGTTGCCGGCCGCTCAGCCGCCAGCGGCGGAGCCGCTGGCCGACGCTCCGCAACCGACCTTTGTCGATCCCGAACCGGCAGCACCAACGCCCGTTTCTTCCGCGCCCGGCGAGTACGGGCCGGTTGCCGCAGGCGAAACGCTGTGGGAGATCAGCACCGCAACGCGACCTGATCGCGACATCACGCTGAACCAGATGATGATCGCGATCCTGCGTGCCAATCCGGACGCGTTCTCGAACAACAACGTCAACCAGCTCAAGCGCGGTGCGGTGCTGCGGATTCCGACTGCCGATCAAGCGCGAGCGCTCGCGGTTGCCGATGCGGCCGCCGAATTCGCCGCGCAGACCCAGGCGTGGCAGGGCGCCCGCAATCCGACGCTGCTCGCCGACACCGGCGTGCCGGCGCCGGAGCCGCGCAGCACCGAAAGCCGTCCACCGCGCGACGATTCACGACTGGAGCTGGTACCGCCGCGTGCCGGTTCCGGCGGCGCGGCCTCGGGCGTCGATCGCCCGGGCGCTGCGGGTGGCACCGATACCGCCGCGGTTCGTGGCGATCTGGACCGCGCCCGTGAGCAGTTGGCCAGTCGCGAGCAGGAAGCCGGCGAGCTGCGCACCCGGGTGCAGACGCTCGAGCGCATGCAGCAGGACAACACCCGCCTGGTCGATCTCAAGGACAGCGAGATCGCCGAGTTGCAGCGCCGCCTGAAGGCGATGCAGGACGACATCGAGGCGCAGCGGGCTGCAGCCGCAGCGCAGGCGATTGCCGCGGTGCCGACGGTCGATGCGACGCCCGCACCGATCGCGCCGGAACCGGCGATCGTCGAGCCAGCGCCCGTGGAACCGGCAGTGGTCGACCCCGCCGCCACCGCAGGTGTCGACGATCCTGCAGTCACGCCGCCGCTCGATCCGGGCGTCGAGCCGAATGCGGACCCGGGCATGACGCCGGCAACCGATCCGGCCACCGCGATTGTCGAGGCGCCGGCTGACACCGTGACCGACCCTGCGATCGTGGATGTCACCCCGGTTCCAGACCCGGAACCTGCCGCTGTGGCGCCGATCCAGCAGCGCCAGGCGACTGCATGGTGGCAAGAGAACCTGATCCTCATCGGTGCCAGTGCGGCGCTGCTGCTGGGTGGCATTCTGCTGCTGCTGCTGCGCGGTCGTCGCAAGGTGGCTCCCGCGATCGCTGCTCGCGCATCCGTGGCCGAATCGTTCGACGGTGGCGTGTTCGGAGACGACACCGAGCGCGGCAACGAGGAACGCGAACTGCTCAACAGCCTCGGCAGCGATCCCACCGATCTGGAGGCGCACCTGGCACTGCTGCGCCACTACTACACGCAAGGCGATGCCGAGAAGTTCGAAGGTGCGGCCGGTGCGATGTATGGGCAGGTGTCGGACATCGACGCACCCGCGTGGGTCGAAGCCTGCGCCATGGGCCGCGAGATGTTGCCCGGCAACCCGATGTTCGAACTGGGGCCGGTCAGCAACGACAGCTTCGACTTCGACCAGGTCGAGGCCGATACGCGGCAGGCCGACGATGGTTTCGATCTGGGCAAGCCGGACATCGAAACGATCAAGCCGGTCGATCCGGAGCCATTCGACTTCAGCCTCGAAGAGCCCGAGGCGCCGAAGTCCACCGCGCGACCCGGCGCACCGCCGCCGCCCGCCGACGACACGTTCCGCACCGAGGAATTCGAAGCGCCGCAGCTGGATATCGACCCGCCTTCGGTACCTGCCACAGGTGGCTTCTTCGATGGCGAAGACGCGGTCGGCACCAAGCTCGATCTGGCACGTGCCTACCTCGACATGGGCGATCCGGAAGGCGCACGCAGCATGCTGCAGGAAGTGATCTCCGAAGGCACCGCCGCGCAGAAAACCGAAGCGCAGCGTCTGCTCAACGACATCGTCTGAGCAGCGTATCCGTTGTTCGCCGAGGGCCTTTCACGGCCCTCGGCGTCGATTGGGGTGAAGCTTGTCCGCGGCGTGGCAAGCAGGGCTGGCACGGCCGAACGCCGGCGCGATTTTCACCCTCGGCAGCGGCACAGGTGCAGCGCAGTCGCCCAGCAGCGACAATGTAGATCGACGCGGCCCGTCCGCACCTTTCGCCCAGGATTGCGCATGCGTATTGCCGCTGCCATCGAGTACGACGGCTCCGGCTTCCTCGGCTGGCAGCGGCTCACGCACGGCGACAGCGTGCAGGCTGCGGTCGAGTCCGCGCTGTCGTCGGTCGCCGACCATGCGGTCGTGGTCACCTGTGCTGGGCGCACCGACACCGGCGTGCACGCGCAGTGCCAGGTGGTGCACTTCGACAGCGACAGCGAGCGCAGCATGCGTGCCTGGGTGCTCGGCGCCAACGCGAAGCTGCCCGACAGCGTATGCCTGCGCTGGGCGCAGCCGGTCGACGCCGGGTTTCATGCGCGCTACGCCGCAATCGCCAGGCGCTATCGCTACAGCATCCTCAATCGCGCCGTGCGACCGGCCCTGCAGCGGCAGATGCTGACCTGGGAACGTCTGCCGCTGGACGCCGAGGCGATGAACCAGGCCGCGCAGCTGCTGCTCGGTGAGCACGACTTCACCAGCTTCCGCACCGTGGCCTGCCAGGCCAAGTCGCCATGCCGGCGGGTCGATGCGATC
>JBBSDI010000280.1:0-5178 GCA_038249585.1 Lysobacterales bacterium
CAGATCGAAGGGCATACGATCTGCGCGTTCGGCGAAGCGGCCGCGTGGCCGGTGCAGGGTTTCCTGCGCCAGTTCTGGAACGAATTCGAATACTTCATCGTCAACCGGCGCTCGTTGGTCGACGTGCAGCTCGGTCGCGCGGCGTGATGCCGGCGACCGCGCACAGGATCACGGAAAGCAAGCGATGAGTGCACAGCCGGCCAGCCCCACCACCGCGCCCGACCAGGTCAACATCGAGATCGACGGGCGTGCGATGCAGGTGCGCAAGGGCTCGATGATCATCCAGGCCGCCGACAAGGCCGGCATCCAGATCCCGCGCTTTTGCTATCACGACAAGCTGCCGATCGCGGCCAACTGCCGCATGTGCCTGGTCGATGTGGAAAAGGCGCCCAAGCCGATGCCTGCCTGCGCCACGCCGGTGATGGAGGGCATGAAGGTCTACACACAGTCCAAGCGCGCGCTCGATTCGCAGCGCAACGTGATGGAGTTCCTGCTGATCAACCACCCGCTGGACTGCCCGATCTGCGACCAGGGCGGTGAGTGCGAGCTGCAGGACGTGGCGATGGGCTACGGTCGCTCGGTCAGCCGCTTCGTCGAGCGCAAGCGCGTGGTGCCCGACGAGGATCTGGGTTCGCTGATCGCCACCGACATGACGCGCTGCATCCAATGCACGCGCTGCGTGCGGTTCGTCAGCGAGATCGCCGGCACCCACGAACTGGGCGGCATGGGTCGCGGCGAGCACCTGGAGATCGGCACCTACATCGGCAAGTCCATCGAGTCGGAGCTGTCGGGCAACATCATCGACGTGTGTCCGGTCGGAGCCCTGACCAACAAGGTGTTCCGCTACCGCGCCCGCGCGTGGGAGCTGATCGCACGCGAATCGATCGGCTATCACGATGCGCTGGGCTCGAACCTGTGGCTGCACACGCGCCGCGGTGAAGTGCTGCGCTGCGTGCCGCGCGACAACGAGGCGATCAACGAGTGCTGGCTGTCGGATCGCGACCGCTATAGTCACCAGGGACTCGTCGCCGCAGACCGCGCGCTGCTGCCGCTGTTGCGCAAGGATGGCCAGCTGGTCGAGGCCAGTTGGGAAGAGGCGATCGGATTCACGGCCGATGGATTGCGTCGCCATGCCGGCGTGGATCTCGGCGCGCTGGTCGCGCCATTGGCCAGCTGCGAGGAAGGCCATCTGCTGGCCGCGATCATGCGCGGTCTGGGCAGCGACAACATCGATCACCGCTTGCGCACGCTGGACTTCGCCGACGGGGCTGCTGGTGCGAGCTTCGAGCTGCCATTGGACCGGATCGACGCCGCGCGCGCGATCCTGCTGGTCGGCAGCAATCCGCGCCTCGACCAGCCGCTGCTGGGCCATCGGGTGCGCAGCGCCGCCAAACGTGGCGCGCAGGTCATGGCGATCAATCCGCTGGACTACGCCTTTCAATTCGATATTGCCGCGCAGCGCGTAGTGGTGCCCGCGCGCATGGTCGAGGAACTCGCGGCGCTGGCGCGCGTGCTGGTCGATACGGGTACCGCAGCACCCGATGAACTTTCCGGCCCCATCGCCAGCGCCAAGCCTACCGATGCCCATCGGGCGATGGTCGCGACCCTACGTGATGCCAGTGTCTCGCTGATCCTGTTCGGCGACTTTGCGGTATCGCATCCGCTGGCCTCGCTGCTGCGCGCGCTGGCGCGTTTCGTAGCTGGCGCAAGCGCGAGCGCCTTCAACGAAGTGCCGTCCGGCGCCAATGCCGTCGGGTTGGCCCGGGTCGGGGTGATGCCGCAAGCGCAGGGCATGGATGCCGCGCAAATGCTCGCGCGACCGCGCAAGGCATTGCTGGTGTACCAGGCCGAAGCGCAGGACACGACGTTGCCCGCACTGTTCGAGCGCGCGCGTGCGGCAGCGACGTTCAACGTGCATCTTGGCGCGTTCGCCTGCGAGGCGGTGCGCAGGCACGCCCACGTGATCCTGCCGATCGGACTGCCGCCGGAGATCGACGGCAGCTTCGTCAATCTCGATGGCCGCGTGCAGTCGTTCGGTGCCGGCGCCAAACTGCCGGGTGATGCGCGGCCCGGCTGGCGCGTGCTGCGCGCGCTGGGTGCAGCACTCGATCTGCCCGGCTTCGAGTTCGTCGATCTGGCGGGATTGCGCGCGAGCATGCCGGCATTGGAATCGGCGCGTTCGCTCGCAACGCGCGGCATCGCGGTGCGGCGGCCGGATGTCGAAGGCTTCGTGCGCATCGCGACCGTGCCGATCTATCGCTCCGATGCGGTGGTTCGCCGCTCCCCCGCCTTGCAGGCCACCCCGCTGGCACGCACGCCGCGGGTCGGACTGCACCCGGGCGATGCGCAGGCGCTGGGCGTGGATGATGGCAGCCTGCTGCGCATCTCCGACGGCACCGCGGAAGTGATCTTGCCGGTCGAGCGCAGCGCGGCAGTGCCGCATGGTGCGGCGTGGATCGAGAGCGGGCACCCGGAAACCGCAGCGCTTGGTCCGAGCGGCTCGCGCTTGAGCCTGCAAAAGGCCTGAGCCGGTGGTCGACTGGCTGGCCCAGCTCTACGAGGTCCTGAGGGCCGGCGCGACGCCGGTCGCGGTACTGATCTGGACCCTTGTCAAGATTGTCGCCATCACGCTGCCGCTGATCCTCTGTGTGGCGTTCTATACCCTTGCCGAGCGCAAGGTGATCGGCTTCATGCAATCGCGGCGCGGTCCGGTGTTCATCGGTCCGCTGGGTTTGCTGCAGCCATTTGCCGATGTGGCCAAGATGCTGTTCAAGGAACTGATCCTGCCGGCAAATTCGAGCCGGTTCCTGTTTTTCCTGGCCCCGGTGCTGGCGCTGGCGCCGGCATTTGCGGCATGGGCGGTGGTGCCGTTCGACGACGGACTGGTGCTGGCGGACATCAACGCCGGACTGCTGTACCTGCTGGCGATGACCTCGATGGGCGTCTACGGCGTGATCCTTGCCGGTTGGGCCTCGAATTCCAAGTACGCCTTCCTCGGCGCGATGCGCTCGGCCGCCCAAGTAGTGTCCTACGAGATCGCGATGGGCTTCGCGTTGGTCGGCGTGCTGGTGCTTTCCGGGTCGCTGAACCTGAGTGCGATCGTCGCCGCGCAGGCCGGCAACGGCGGCATCTTCGAATGGTTCTGGCTGCCACTGTTTCCGCTGTTCGTGGTCTATTTCATCTCCGGCGTGGCCGAGACCAATCGCGCGCCGTTCGACGTGGCCGAGGGCGAATCCGAGATCGTGGCCGGCTTCCACGTCGAGTACGGCGGCGCGGCGTTCGCGGTGTTCTTCCTCGCCGAATACGCCAACATGATCCTGATCTCGGTGCTCACCGCGATCCTGTTCATGGGCGGCTGGCTGTCGCCGTTTCCGCCCGATTGGGGATTGCTCGGCGCGTCCGGCATCTGGTGGCTGCTGGCCAAGGCGGTGTTTTTCATGTTCTGTTTCCTGTGGTTCCGCGCGACGTTCCCGCGCTATCGCTACGACCAGATCATGCGTCTGGGCTGGAAGATCTTCATTCCCATCACCATCGTCTGGATCATGGTCGCCGCGTGGTTTGTCTACGCCGACTGGATCCAGGTCGGCAGCTGAGGCCTGATCGATGAGCCGCGTTATCAACTACGTAAAGAGCCTGATGCTGATCGAGCTGGTGCAGGGACTGGCCCTGACCGGCCGCTACTTCGTGCGCAGCAAGTACACCTTGCGCTATCCGGTCGAAAAAACCCCGCAGTCGAACCGCTTCCGCGGGCTGCACGCCCTGCGCCGCTATCCCAATGGCGAGGAGCGCTGCATCGCCTGCAAGCTGTGCGAGGCGGTTTGCCCGGCGCTGGCGATCACCATCGATTCCGAGCAGCGTGCCGACGGCAGCCGTCGCACCACGCGCTACGATATCGATTTGTTCAAGTGCATATTCTGCGGGTTCTGCGAGGAATCCTGCCCGGTCGACTCGATCGTGGAGACCAACATCCACGAGTACCACTTCGAGGCGCGTGGCGAGAACGTGGTCGACAAACAGCAGTTGCTGGCGATCGGCGACCGCTTCGAGAAGGAGATTGCCGCCGCCCGCGCACAGGATGCGGCCTTCCGCTGAGCAGACCATGACGATCGAACTTGCCCTGTTCTATGCGTTTGCCACCGTCATGGTGGGTGCAGCACTCGCGGTGATCACGGTCAAGAACACCGTGCATGCCGTGCTGTTCCTGATCCTGACCTTCTTCAGCAGCGCCGCGATCTGGCTGCTCGCGCACGCGGAGTTTCTCGCCATCGCGCTGATCCTGGTCTATGTCGGCGCGGTGATGGTGCTGTTCCTGTTCGTGGTGATGATGCTGGATCTGAAGACCGACACGCCACGCGAAGGTTTTGCGCGTTACCTGCCGGTAGCCGCGGTCGTGGCCGGCATCATGCTCGCGCAGATGCTGGCCCTGATCGGCTGGAATGCGACGCTCGCGGGCGTGGCACCCGCGCAGGACGCCGCCAGCGCGGCCGGGGTTTCGAATACCGAATGGATCGGTCGGGCGATGTTCACCGAGTACCTGTTGCCGTTCGAGATCGCCGCGGTGATCCTGACCGTCGCCATCATCGCCGCGATCGCGCTGACCTTGCGCAGGCGCGCCGGTGTGCGCCACCAGGACGCCTCGCAGCAGGTGCTGGTGCGCAAGGAAGATCGCCTGCGCGTGGTCAAGATGGCGGCCACCGGCAAGGACAGCACGCCATGATCACGCTGGCGCACTTCCTGGCGCTGGGCGCGATCCTGTTCTGCATCAGCGTTGCCGGCATTTTCATCAATCGCAAGAACGTGATCGTGCTGTTGATGTGCATCGAGCTGATGCTGCTGGCGGTGAACATGAACTTCATC
The DNA here is from genome assembly GCA_038249585.1 of Lysobacterales bacterium. Taxonomy (GTDB): domain Bacteria; phylum Pseudomonadota; class Gammaproteobacteria; order Xanthomonadales; family Ahniellaceae; genus UBA4656. The sequence continues at coordinate 4,858 of JBBSDI010000280.1, forward strand.
GCCTTCTCGTACTTCCTCGGTGATGTGCATGGACAGGTGTTCGTGTTCTTCATCCTGACCGTGGCTGCCGCCGAGTCGGCGATCGGCCTTGCGATACTGGTGGTGCTGTTCCGCAATCGCGGCACCATCAATGTCGCTGAACTGAACTCACTGAAGGGGTGAGCCGGGGTTTGTCGCGCCACTGGCGCGACCCGGCGAACGCCCGGCCAAGGATGGCCGGGCCGGAGAGACAACCCAAGGATGGATACTTGGGCGTGCAATCGCGGGTTTTGTCGCGCCACTGGCGCGACCCGGCGAACGCCCGGCCAAGGATGGCCGGGC
>JBBSDI010000281.1:0-5163 GCA_038249585.1 Lysobacterales bacterium
CGCTGGGTGGTGGCCGTAAGATTCAACTCGATCACCAGAGGGGCCGCTCCGTTGGCCACCGGCGGCGTGCCGGAGGTCGGGGTATGCGGCGGCAGAGTAATCAGACCGTTCGCCGGCGCGGTCAACACGCCCTGGCTGTCGAAAGTCAGCGCCTGCGCGCCGCCGACGGCCGCGCCATCGATGTAGGTGTGGGCATTCCACTGGTTGGTGCCGGTCTTTACGAAGTACATTGTCTGCACGTGCGAGGTGCCGAGCGAATCGAACACGGTGACCGACGTCGAGTGGTTGTAGGAGCGCGGCTCGGTCGGACTGAAGGGTGTGATGGTCGGCACGGTGGCGTTGGCCGGCAGGGTCAGTCCAATCTGGGCGCTGGTAGTGGCACTCGGCGCACTGTCGGTGGTTGCCAGCTGCAGGTCGGTCAAGCGGCCGCCATCGAAGCGATCAGGCAGACCTGCCACGGGTGGGAACACCTGCAGCCGCGCACCGCCGGCATTGACCACGAAGCCCTCGCGGTCTACTCCGAAGGCCCCGGCGCGCGAATAGACCGTCGAGCCGTTGTCGTTGAGGGTGAAGAACCCGTCGCCCGAGATCGCCATATCGAGGCTGTTTTGGGTGAAGTCGACATTGCCTTGGGTGAATTGTTGCGACACGCGGTTGAGGGCGACGCCGCTGCCGATCGCGTTGTTGGCGACACCAAAGGCCGACACCGCGAACACATCGCCGAACTCCGCGCGCGCGCGCTTGAAGCCGGTGGTGTTCACGTTGGCGATATTGTTGGCGGTAATCCGCAAGTCCTGGCCGGCGGCGTTGAGGCCGCTCAAGGCGACACGAAAGGGCATGGTCGGCTCCTGTTGCTGGTTGGGTCGTCGGAAAGAAGGATTCGCGCGCTCAGCCGAAGCGGCGCACGCTGGTGAGGGGAAAATTGCCAAGGCCGGCGAGCGCGAGCAGCGCGCCCTCGGCACCGAGGCTGACGCTGTCGATGCGTGCGGAAAGCAGGGTCGGCGCGGTCTCGCCGTTGACGGTTGCACGCACCTTGTAGTCGCCGGCAGGTACCCGGGTGCCGGCATCGTTCTCGCCGTCCCAGCTGAACTCCGCGAGCCCTGCAGGCTGGCTGCCGAGTGGGATAGTGCGCACTACCGTGCCGGTGGCGTTGACGATCTCGATCGTCACCGCACCGCTGGATGCGAGGTCCACGGCGCCGGAGATCTCGAATTCCTCGTCGGCATCGACGGCAGCAGCGATGGCGACCGTGTCTGCACCGACCAGCGCGGAGGTGCCGACCAGACCTGCCGCCGACAGCGCCTGCGAGCCGCGCATCGAGTCGACCAGGCCGGCGAATCCGGCGCTGAGTTTCTCGATCCCCGCGACGGTGGAGAACTGCGCCAGCTGGGCGACGAACTCGGCGCCCTTTTCGGGATTCAGCGGGTCCTGGTTGCGCAACTGCTCGAGCATCAGGCGCAGGAAATCGTTTTGTCCCACCTCGGCATTGCCGCGATTGGCTGGCAGCGGATTGTTGATCCCGATGGACGAGTAGACATCGGCGGGATTGGTGGCTACGGGTGTGGGCATGTGCAGCGGCTCCTGGTTATCCGGCGCGGGCTCAGCGACTCATCGCGCCGATCGTGCGCAGGGTCAGGTCGCGCGCGGTGGTCATCACCTCGACGTTGGCCTGGTAGCTGCGTGCGGCGGAAATCATGTTGACCATCTGTTCGACCGCATCGACCGGCGGGGCATAGATGTAGCCTTCGGGATCGGCGAGCGGATGGCCGGGTTCGTAGCGCTTGAGGGGCGCTGCCGTGTTGTCGGCGATCTCGCGCACGCGCACGCCCGGCAGGCTCTGCCCATCGGACACCGCGATCGCCTCGAATACGGGTTCCTTGGGTTTGAACACCGTGTTCGGATCGCCGGTAACCGATCCGGCGTTGGCGAGATTGCTGGCAACGACGTTCAGGCGCACCGACTGTGCGGCAAGCGCGGATCCTGCGATATCGAAGATCCCGAAGCTGCTCATCACTCGCCTCCCTTGATCGCGGTCTTGAGGGTGTTCATGCGTCCCTCGATGAAGGTCAGCGTCGCCTGGTAGCGCATCGCTGCCTCGGCGAACTTTGCGTTCTCGGTCGACAGCTCCACGGTGTTGCCGTCTTGCGCGGGCTGCAGCGGGATGCGGTAGACCTGCGTGGCCGGTGCGCCGGCGCTGTTGTGTGCGTTCAGATGACCGGGCGCGGTGCGCGCGATGTCCACGCCCGCATCGGCGCTGCCGGCGGCGCGCTGCAGGGCCTGCTCGAAGTCGATATCGCGCGCGAGATAGCCCGGAGTGTCCGCATTGGCGATGTTCGACGCGATCTGATCGATCCGCGCACGATGCAGCGACAGTGCGGTGCCTTGGATGCCAAGCAGGTTGTCGAGGGGTCCGGCCACTGCGGTTTTCGCCTGCGACGCGTGCGATGCGTCGTCGGAAACCATCGAGGCAAGGGCTGTGCCAGCAGCGCCAGGTCCGTGGCCGGAAGCCGGCGACAGACCCGCAGCGCAGGAGCCGCGCCGGCAACCCAGCGCAGGTCTGCGGTGGCGTAGATCGACAGCCTCAGGCGGCCGCCTCCACCGCAATGACGTGTTCCAGTACCGTGGCGGCGAGCTCGTTGGGCGTGTACTTGGGCACGAAGCGATCGGCGCCGACCTGCGCCACCATCGCATTGTTGAAGATGCCCGACAACGAGGTATGCAGGATCACGAACAGATCGCGCAGGCGCGGATCGCGGCGGATTTCCGTCGTCAGCGTGTAACCGTCCATGTCCGGCATTTCGATGTCGGAGATCACCACCGAATAGCGATCGGTCAGACACTCGCCGCGATCTGCGAGGTCCTTCAGATGGCGCAGTGCCTGGCGGCCGTCTGGCATCTGGGAGCACTCCAGGCCCAACTGGTCGAGCACGCCGTGGATCTGGTTGCGCGCGACCCGCGAGTCGTCGACCACCAGCACCTGCGCGCGACCTTCGCGCCGCTTGCCCGCGCGCGCGATCAAATCGGGCGACACCGTGATGCTGGCGCCGTTGACATCCGCCAGCACTTTCTCGACATCGATGATCTGGATCAGCTCGTTCTGGTAGCGGGTGACCGCGGTCAGTTGGGTCGTGCGCGCGCCGACATCCGGCGGCGGCAGCACGTCCTCGACGGCGATATTGACGATGCGATCGACTGCCGCAACCAGGAATCCCTGCACGGTGCGGTTGAATTCCGTCACCACCAGATAGCCCGCGTCCGCAGGCTGCGCCTCGGGATGCCCGATGGCGCGGCCCAGATCGAGCACCGGCAAGGTACGACCGCGCACATCGGCCACACCCACCACCTGTGGATGGCGGGTCGGCAACGGCCAGATGCGCGGGCGCTTCATCACCTCCTGCACCTTGAACACGTTGACCCCGAAACGCTGCTTGCCGCACAGGCGGAACAGCAGCAGGGCCAGGCGGTTGTGGCCGGCAAGCCGGGTCCGCTGGTCGATGGTGGAGAGAAGGCGGCCGCTCATGATGTTTTCGTCATCGGCAGCGGACCGGCAGAACTTGAGGGTTGCAGCGGCGTTCGACTGGCACCCGCGGCACGTGCCTTGCCTGCATGGGCAGGCCCCAGGAACATGCTGTCCATGATCCGCACCCTTCTCACCTTGTTGCTCTGCGTAGCACTGCCTGCATTGGCCGAAGACGGCGTGCAGCCGGTGGCCTCTATCCGGGCGGCAGCCGAGTCGGCGATCGCCGGCAGCCCCGGGATGCAGGTGCAGGCCAGCATCGACGAGCGACTGCGGATGCCGCGCTGCGTAGCGCCGCTGAGCGCGATGCCGAGCAATGCCGCCACCGTGGAAGTGAGCTGTTCCGATCCTGCCGGCTGGAAGCTGTACGTGCCCGTGCGCGTGAGCCGCAGCGGCTCGGTGCTGGTCCTGACCCGACCGGTGGCCGCTGGCATGCCAATCCCCGCCGATGCCCTGGTGCTCGAAACCCGCGATCTGATGCGGCTGTCCGGCAGCGCGCTGGACCGGCCGGAACTGGCCGTCGGTCGCATCGCGCGGCGGGCGCTCAGCGCCGGCATGCCGCTGGGCGCCAGCGATCTGTCGCGGCCGGCCGCGGTGCGCCGCGGACAATTGGTGACGCTGGTGGCACGCAGCGGCGGACTCGAAGTCCGCGCCAGCGGCAAGGCGATCAACGACGGCGCGCCCGGCGAGCACGTGATGGTGGAGAATCCATTGTCGCGCCGCCAGGTGCAGGGAGTGGTGCAGGACAGTGGCGAGGTTTGGGTGCAATGAGCCCCGCCCCGCGTGCCAGCCTGCCTGTCCTGACGTGCCGGCCAACGCCCAGGGCGTCTGCAATCCGGGCTAAAGTTGTGCCGGTACGTGCCGATACCAGCCACGTACCGCAATCGTGGAGCAAGCAATGAGCAGCAAGATCGAAGGTCCCCGTCTGGCCCCGTTGCCGCTGACCCCCGGCGTCGATCCCGCTGCCGGACGCGCACGCGCCAGCGGCGAAGACAAGGTCGGCGCCGTTGCCGCCAGCGACAGTGTCCGTCTGACCGATGTCGGCAGCGAACTGGCGGCAGTCTCGCGCAGTGCCGGCGAACCGGCACCATTCGATTCGGCCAAGGTCGCCGCCGTACGCGCCGCATTGGCCGACGGCTCCTACCGCGTCGACGCGCAACTGATCGCCGATCGCCTGCTGGCGGTCGAAAAGGACCTGCCGCGGTGAGTATCGCGCTCGATCCCGGCTTGCTGGATGCGTTTGCCGCAGCGCTCGAGGCGGAGCGGCGTGCGCTGCTGGCGCGCGACGCCGATGGCCTGCGCCAGGCGTGTGCTGCGAAAAACGACTGCTTGCGCGGTCTGGCGCAAACCGACACCTCGAATTTCCTGCCCGGCCCGCACGCCGAGCGCCTGCAGGCGCTGGCTGACGTGAACCGAGCCAATGGCGAGCTGATCGCGCGCCGCCGGCGCGACGTCGAATGGACCTTGTCGCGGATGGGCAGAAGCGACACTGCTGTGGCCTACGGTCCGCAGGGCGTACTGGGCAGCACCACCAGCGCCCGCAACCTCGCCCTGGCCTGAAACCGGGGTGGCCGCAAGTCCCTGCGGTCGGCAAGCCAGGGCCGGAAACTGATGCGTTGAAATAAACAGCAGGCTGGACCATGCTC
>JBBSDI010000282.1:0-5117 GCA_038249585.1 Lysobacterales bacterium
TCGCGCCTTGCACCACGCCGAGCAGAGTGCCGTCGGTCGCCACGATCGGCGCACTGGCCGCGCACAGCAGATCGCGGCCGAAGCCGCGGCCCACGAAAACGCCGGATACGAACGGACGCCCCGTCATCACCGGTGCCTGAAAGTAGCGGCGGTCGCTCACGCTCACCCCAGTCCATGCGTAGACCGAGCCGTCGGGCAGGCGTGTCGGGGAACCTGCGACCACTATTCCCACGGGGTCGGCGACGAGCATGGTCAGAAACCCGGGAAACGCCGCCCGCGTGCGCTGCAGAGCCTCCGACAGCGCGGGGCTGCGATCGACCGACAGCGGGCTGCCACTGTCACCCAGTCGATCCGCCACCTGCAATATCGCGCCGCGATGCAACGACAGGTATTGATCCAGCTGCTCGGCTGCAGCGACGCCCAAGGCTTCGATCACTTCGGCGCCGTGCCGCAAGCGCATGTAGTAGTCGCCGACCGCGACGAGCAGCCCGAACACCACCAACGGCACCACGCCGAAGCCAATCAGGCCCCGCACCATGCGGCGCTGCAGTGACGACGGTTGGGACATCTCAGACGGCGGGGCCTTTGGCGCGAGACGGCGCTGCACGGATGCAGGCAAGTCGCGTACCGCCAGGTGTTGAGTTTTTCAATACGCCGCCTCGGGGCGCAGCGCTCGCGCCTGGGCTGGTCAGGACCCCGCGCGCCAGCGCACCTCGTACAGATCGCCGCGGCGATCCTTGAGCGTGGTGACGGTCCCGCGCGCATGCAGTGTGCGCAGCAGGTCGACGTTCACCTCGGCCACCAGCAGGGTCTCGCTGTTGGGCGCTGCTTCGCTGATGATGCAGTTCGACGGGAAGGCATGATCCGAGGGCGTGAACATCGCCGACTGCGCGAAATGCACATCGCTGGCCTTCACCATCGGAAGGCTGCCGACCGCACCGGCGATTGCCACATAGCACTCGTTCTCTATCGCGCGCGCGCGGGCGCAGTGGCGCACCCGCTGGTAGCCGCTTTCCATCTCGGTCAGGAACGGCACGAACAGGATCCGCGCTCCCTGGTCGGCCAGCCGACGCGACAGCTCGGGGAACTCGACGTCGTAGCAGACCAGAATGCCGACCTTGCCGCAGTCGGTGTCGATCGCCTCCAGCGCATCGCCACCGACCATGCCCCACCAGCGCCGCTCGGACGGCGTGATGTGCACCTTGCGCTGCTCGGCGATGCTGCCGTCGCGGCGGCACAGATAGGCGACGTTGAACAATCGGCCGTCCTCAAGGACCGGCATGCTGCCGCACACCACGTTGATGTTGTAGCGCACCGCCATGCCCGCTAGAAGATCGCGCAGCTCCCGAGTGGTGCCGGCGAGCAGGCGGATCGCTTCGTCCGGCCGCGCGTCGCCATAGCCTGCCATCAGACCCATGTTGAACAGTTCCGGCAACAGTGCAAAGTCGCACTTGGACGCTGCCAACGCATCGATGTAGTACTCGCACTGGGCGGCAATCTGGCTGACGTCGTGCAGCGGCCGGACCTGCATCTGCACGATGCCCGTGCGCACCAGCGGCTTGCGGCGGCGGTGCAACTCGGCACGATCGTCGAACAGCAGGTTGTTCCATTCGATCAGGGTGGCGTAGGCCTTCGATTCGGAGTCGAAGGGCAGATAGCCCGCCATGACACGCCGAACGTGGAAGTTGTTCGCCAGCTGGAACGACAGGACCTGATCGTGCAGCTCGCGGCGCTGCACGGCCTGAACGTATTGCTGCGGGCTCATTGCGTGTGCCTGCGCGGCGTACCCCGGGATGCGCCCGCCAGCGACAATCGCCCGCAGGTTGAGGTTCTCGCACAGTCCCTTGCGGGCCTCGTAGAGCCGCTGCGCCACCCGCATGCCGCGCACCTCGTCATGCACCATGACATCGATCCCGTACAGCACATCGCCATCGGGATCGTGGGTGGTGAACCGATAGTCGCCGATCACGTCCTCGTAGGAATGGTCGTCGCCGAGCAGCGAATAGTCGACGACCAGGCTCAGCGCGAAACCCACCGCGCGGCCATCGACGCTGATGCACAGCTGGCCTTGCGGAAACAGCGAGAGCAGCGTGCGGATGTGTTCGCGCGACCACGGCTGGCCGCCGATGCCGTGGTAGGCCAGTCTGGTCACCTCGACCATCGCGTCGTAGTCGTCCATCGACATGCAGCGCAGTTCGATTCGCGGCTCGCTCGCCGCATCGTCCGCGCCGCCGGACGGCGGCGTCGTTTCGGTTGGGTCCTGGCCATTCATTCCATGCACTCCTCGTGGGTGATGCCACGCCGTCTATCGGCTTGGACTTAGCTTTCGCCGCGGCGCAGGCTTGCGCGGCGCATTCGCAATGCTCGCGCGAACCGCATCCAGCAGCACCGGCAGCGCGCGTTCAACGGCCTGCGCGCCGGCTTCGTCGAGCCGCGCTACGGCCCCAGCCAGCGGCCCCCCGCCGCGTGCGCCGGCCAGCGTGAGAAGCCGTCGACCGGCTGCGGTGGGACTAACTTCGACCCGGCGATGATCCGAAATGGCGTGCGAGCGTCGCGCGAGGCGGGCATCCTCCAGCAGGCGCAGGAGATTGCTCAACGAAGAGCGGTGCAGACGCAGGCGGGCTGCAAGCACGCCGGGATTGCTGCCGGGTGCGGCCGCTATCTCAGCCAGCAAGCGCAGGGCCGCAGTCGGGACCGGGCTGCCCGACTCGCGCCGCGCATAGTGCGCGCGCACCGTGTCCACCAGTTCGCGCAGCGCAGCGAGTATCGCGGACCGATCGGCTGCGGGCACCGCGTTGCCGCGCGCGACGCGCGGACCATTACCCATGATTGGTTTTGTCGTCAAAACAACTTCAGGTTATCATGATGCCTCGTGGGCGCGCAAAACGGCGCGCGCTGCCGCCATCGGCTCGCCCGTCCCGGTCGCAGCCAGCGGTCGTCGCTTTCTCGCAGCCCCACGGCGGACTGCGCCGACCCTGCGCCATCGAGCAGCCATCAGGCGATCAGGACGCCGACCAAAATCACTTTGCCGATTGCCCGCCCCGAATCGATGTCGTCGCAGGCACGCAGCCGGGCCCATGTGTTCTTCGCCAAAGGCAGCGCTGCAGTGCGCGGCAACAGCCGCGCACTGCCCGACGGCCTTTCGGTCTGGCTGCGAATCGAACTGCGGCGCCGCATCGCGCTGCAGGCGCAGGCCAGCGCCCGCAACAGCGACCCGGCCGCTGCGCGCCCGCTGGCGAGCGCGTGTGCGCGTGTGCGCGTGTGCGCGTAGCGTGCGCGACACGGCGTTCACCGCCGGCGTAGCGGAACGCCAGATCGACGACGGTGCCGGGATCGCGCTGCACATCTCCGATAGCGCAACGCCGCTGCAGATTCCGATCGCAGGGCGCGTCGACGAGGCGCTGCTGCCGGAACCCGAGCCGGCCGCGGCCTTTGCGCTCCGGCGTGCAGGGGTCCGTGCCGCCATCGCCAAGCCGCCGATCGCCGCTTCGCAGCCGATCGCGGCAGCGGCGCGATCGGCCCGTTCAGCATTGACTGCAGGGAACACTTGTGCGACCGAACGACATCGCTGAGCGCGACAGGATGAAGGGGCGTTCGGCGCAATACGTTCAGTGCTCTCGCGGTTACACCCGCTTGCGACCAGCGAGACCGAACACCAGATCGCCGCGCTCGATGCGCGCTTCGGGCTGGTCCCAGAACCCAAGCACACGCCCGTCGCGCTCGAGCGCGACCACCAGCAGGCCGTCCAGCTGGTCCATTCTTTTCCCCACCTCGGCCGCCAGCGCCGGGCGCTCGAACAGGTCGATGACACCGCGCGAGCTGATAAGGTCACTAATGAACGGCGTAATGTGCCGCGAGGACACTGCGTCGGCCATCAGGCTTCCCGCAAGCTTGGCCGGCGCCACCGCCACGTCCGCGCCCGCCTGCAGGCACAGCGCATGATTGCGCTCCTGGCGCACGCTGGCGATGATCCGCAACGCCGGGTTGCTCTTGCGCAGGCGCAGCACGCAAAGCACCGTGGTGTCGTCTCTGGGCGTGCAGACCAGCGCCGCGGCGGCGCTGTCGATACGCGCATCATCGAGCACGTCGGCGTCGGTGGCGTCGCCCTGCAGGCCGATCAGGCCTGCCGTCGCGGCGCGCTCCACCGCTGCGGGATCGATGTCCACCACCACGATCGGCTTGGCCTTGTCGCCGGCGCGGGCCAGCAGTTCGGCGGCCGCCATCCGACCCTCGTAGCCGTAACCGAGCACCACCGTGTGTCCGTTCAAGCCATCGTGCAGCCGTCGCATGCGGTGTGCCTCGTAGAAACGCTGGAACAGAAGTTGGTAGGCGGTGCCCAGGAAGATCAGCCAGATGACGAACCGGATCGGAGTCACCACGAAGGCGTCGATCAGCCGCGCCCGGGTGCCGACCGGCACGATATCGCCGTAGCCGACCGTGGTGACCGTCACGGCGGTAAAATACAGCACGTCTGCGAAGCCAACCTCGCCATCGGCCGAATCGCGCAGGTTGTCGCGGTCGAGCCAGAAGATGCCCGCCACGACCATGAGCAGTACAGCGACTAGCGCTGCGCGCCGAGCCACTGCTCGCGCCGGGGAGACGTCGTGCCGCTGCACGAGGCGGGTGGGCTTGCGATAGGCGATGATGGCGCAGACTCCCGGTGCCGTTTCCGCGACCGGATCAGGTTAAGGCAAACAGACCCGAGATGCCACAGAACTGGCTGGACCGGCTGCGCGCATAGCCCGAAACAACGAAACAAGGACACCCAACCACCGAAACAACGAAACAAGGACACCCAACTAACGAAACAAGGACACCCAACCACCGAAACCGAAACAAGGACACCCCAACGAAACAAGGACGAAACAAGGACACCCAACCACCGAAAAACACGAAACACGAAACAAGGACGAAACACGAAACAAGGACACCCAACCACCGAAACAACGAAACAAGGACACCCAACTAAAGCAAGACCGAAACACCCAGGACGAAACAAGGACACCCAACGAAGCGAAACAAGGACACCCAACTAAAGGGCAGCCCAACGAAACAAGGACACCCAACTAAAGCAAGACCGAAACACCCCGAAACAAGGACACTCAACTAAAGCGAAA
>JBBSDI010000283.1:0-5090 GCA_038249585.1 Lysobacterales bacterium
GCTTGAAGGCTATCTGCTGACCGGACGCCACGGCATCTTCAACTGCTATGAAGCCTTCATCCACATCATCGACTCGATGTTCAACCAGCACGCCAAGTGGCTGACGGTGACGGCGCATATTCCTTGGCGTCGCAAGATCGCATCGCTGAATTATCTGCTTGCCTCGCACGTCTGGCGCCAGGACCACAACGGGTTCTCACACCAGGACCCCGGGTTCATCGACCACGTCGTCAACAAGAAAGCCGAGGTGGTGCGCGTCTATCTGCCGCCGGACGCGAATTGCCTGCTGTCGGTGATGGACCAATGCCTGCGCAGCCGGCACTTCGTCAACGTCGTGGTGGCCGGCAAGCACCCCGCGCCGCAGTGGCTGACGATGGATGCGGCCGTGAAGCATTGCATGCAGGGTATCGGAATCTGGGAATGGGCCAGCAACCACGATGTGCAAGCGCCTGACGTTGTGATGGCCTGCTGCGGCGACGTGCCGACGCTGGAGACGCTGGCCGCCGTGTCGATCCTGCGCGAGCACCTGCCGGCACTGAAGATCCGCGTCGTCAACGTCGTGGATCTGATGCGGCTGCAGTCCGAAACCGAGCATCCGCACGGCCTGAATGACCGCGACTTCGATGAGCTCTTTACCCGCGACAAGCCCGTGATCTTCGCGTTCCACGGCTACCCGTGGCTGATCCACCGGCTGACGTATCGCCGCTCCAACCACGACAACATCCACGTGCGCGGCTACAAGGAAGAAGGCACGATCACCACGCCGTTCGACATGACGGTGCTCAACGACCTCGACCGTTACCACCTCGCGATGGACGCCGTCGATCGCCTGCCGCAGACCGGCGACCAGGGCCTGGCGCTGAAGCGGCGGCTGAAGGAAAAGTTGATCGAGCACACGCAGTACATCCGCAAGCACGGCCGCGACATGCCGGAGATTCGCGACTGGCAGTGGCCGGCCGCACCTTGAAGGACAACCAGCATCGCGCAGATGGAGATCGATCAGGCCCACTCCGCCCGCTTGATCGGGCAGGCAATGCGGGACGCGCTGGATGGCGTCGCGAAAGCCCTATCACGGCTCAGTTGCCGGACCCGGCCAGCCGGGCGCTCTTGTCGTTGATACGCGCCAACAGCGCATGCCAGGATACGCTGAAGGCATCGGCTCCGTCGCGTTGCAGGCGTGCGGCCAGCACCTGGTGGTCGACGCCCGCGCGTCTGAATTCTTCGAGCACCGCTTCCGAATGGCCCCCGTCGGCCGCTAACGCAGCCCCGATCATGCCGTGGTCGGCGAACGCCGCCAAGGTCTTCTCCGGGATCGTGTTGACGGTGTCGGGTGCGGCCAAAGCCTCCACGTACAGCGTATCGGGCGCGGCCGGATCCTTCGCGCCGGTGCTGGCCCATAGCAGTCGCTGCGGCCGGGCGCCTGCCGTGGCAAGTTTCAGCCAGCGCGGTGATGCCAGTAGTTCACGAAAGGCTTTGTAGGTCTGCATCGCGATCGCAATGCCCAGACGGTTGTGCAATTGCGGCGGGAGTTCCTTGTGCACCGCGGCGTCCCAGCGGCTCACGAACAGTGAGGCCACCGAGCGCACATCCGGATCCAGTCCCGCCTGCATGCGGCGCTCGATACCGCGCAGATAGGCCTGTGCAGCCGCGAGGTATTGCTCTGGCGAGAACAGCAGGGTCACATTGACCGGCACGCCGCCAAAGATCGATTCCTCGATGGCTTGGGTTCCGGCCGGCGTCCCCGGAATCTTGATGAACAGATTCGGGCGGTCTGCTTTTTCATGCAGTGCTGCTGCGGCAAGGACTGTTTTCGCAGCGTCGTCGGCAAGCAGCGGCGAGACCTCCAGCGAGACCCAGCCGTCGAGCCCAGCGCTCGCCGCGAAGATCGGGCGGAACAGGTCGGCCGCGGTGGTCAGATCCTCCAACGCGAGGGCGAAGAACAGCTCCTCGGCCGACTCGCCGCGTCGCGCAAGCCTGGCAATCGCCTCGTCGTAGGAGCTGCCGTGGCCGATCGCGTGTTCGAAGATCGTCGGGTTCGACGTCAGCCCGGTCACGGACCACTCGGCGATGTAGCGCGAAAGCGTGCCGCTGCGCAGCATTTCGCGGCTGATGTTGTCGACCCAGATGCTCTGGCCCAGATCGTGCAGTTTCTTCGTGTTGACGTTCATCGGTACTCCAGGATCGTGCAAGCCTCGTCGAGCGGCTGTTTGATCAATCTCGATAGATCGAGATCGGCGAGTTCGCCGACGCTTTCGATGCGGATGCGCCGCGCAGTTCGGGGCAGTTGGGCGGCGGCGCATCGGCTACCGGGTGGTGCCAGCCGCCATCGGCGGCAATCAGCGCTGCGGCCTCGGCGGGGCCCCAGCTTCCGGGTTCGTATGGCACTGCCGGGGCATGCTCGGCCAGTGTCGGCTCCACCACGGCCCAGGCCGCCAGCACCGATTCTTCGTCGGTGAAGAGCGCGCCGTCGCCGGCCATCGCATCGCCGAGCAGGCGTTCGTAGGTCGACATCGTGTTCGCATCGTCCTTGCCCAGGTACAGCTCGCGCTGGACGCCGACGAATTCCTTGCCCGGGCGCTTGATGCGCGCGGCCAGTGCGATGCTGGTCTCCGGCTGCAGGCGAAAGCGGAGGTAGTTGGCGCGCCCACCGGCCGGTCCGGAGTCGTCGAACAGCCGCTGCGGTGGCGGCTGCAACTGCACCTGCACCTCAACCACCGAGGCCGGCAGCCGCTTGCCGGCGCGCACGTACCACGGCACCCCGGCCCAGCGCCACGAGTCGATGAACAGGCGCAGCGCGCAGTAGGTCTCGACATCGGAGTCGCTCGCGACGCCCTTCTCCATGCGGTAGCCGATGTATTGGCCGCGCACCAGGTCGGCGGGCTTGAGCGGCAGCATCGCGCGCAGCACGCCGGCCTTGGCACTGTGCACGGCCTCGAAGCTCTGGAAGGCCGGCGGCTCCATCGCCAGCAGCGCGATGACCTGGAAGAGGTGGTTCTGAACTACGTCCCGCAGGCAGCCGGCGCTTTCGTAGAAGGCGCCGCGGGTGCCGACGCCAAAGTCCTCGGCCAGCGTCACCTGCACGCTGGCGATGTGTTGGCGGTTCCACACCGGCTCGAGGAACGAGTTCGCGAAACGGAAGTAGAGGATGTTCATGATCGCCTCCTTCCCCATGTAGTGGTCGATGCGAAAGATCGACGACTGGGGAAACACCGCCTGCGTCACCGCGTTCAGCGCGCGCGCTGATGCCAGATCGCGACCAAAAGGCTTTTCAACGATGACGCGCGCGTTCAACGCCAGGTTGGCGCGACCGAGGTTCTCGATCACGGTGGCGAACAGCGACGGCGGAATGGCCAGATAGAACGCCGGCCGCACCGCGGCACCGAGCGCGGCCTTCAATGCGGTAAAGGTAGCCGCGTCGTTGTAGTCGCCGCTGACGTAGTTCAGCAGCGATATCAGACGGTCGAACGCGGCAGGATCGTCGATGCCGCCTTCATTCCCTTCATGTTGCAGGCTGTCGCGCACGTGGCGGTGCCACTCGTCGACGCCCCAGTTCGACGACGCGATGCCGATCACCGGCACCGTCAGGTGGCCCTTCTTCACCATCGCGTACAGCGCGGGGAAAATCTTCTTGCTGGCGAGGTCGCCGGTAAAGCCGAACACGACCAGCGCGTCGGAATGCGCCCGTTCGGGGTGCGGCCCGCTGCGCGCATCGACGCTCAACGGGGCCGCCGATGGTTGCTCATCGGGCATCCTCGTCGGGCTTCTCGAGGTGGCCGCCAAAGGCGTGTCGCATCGCCGAGAGCACCTGGTTGGCGAAGTCCGCCTCGCCGCGCGAGGCGAAGCGTGCGTAGAGGGCAGCGCTGAGCACCGGCGTCGGCACCGCTTCGTCGATCGCGGCCTGGATGGTCCAGCGGCCTTCGCCAGAATCGGATACGCGGCCATCGTACGCTGCGAGCTGCGGGTCCTTCAGCAGCGCACCGGCGGTCAGATCGAGCAGCCAGGAGCCGATCACGCTGCCGCGACGCCAGACCTCGGCGACTTCGGGCAGGTTCATCTCGTAGCGGTAGAACTCGGGGTCTCGCAGCGGCGTGGTCTCGGCATCGTGGCTCTGACCGTGCTTGCCGATGTTGGCGTTGCGCAGAATCGCCAGGCCCTCGGCATAGGCCGCCATCACGCCGTACTCGATACCGTTGTGGACCATCTTGACGAAGTGCCCGGCGCCCGCCGGCCCGCAATGCAGAAAGCCCTGTTCCGCTGGAGTGATCGCACCGCTGCGGCCGGGCGTGCGCGGTGCGCTGCCGACACCGGGCGCCAGCGCCGAGAACAGCGGCGTCAGATGCTGCACGATGGCCTGCTCGCCGCCGATCATCAGGCAGTAGCCACGCTGCTCGCCGGCCACGCCGCCGCTGGTGCCGACGTCGACATAGTGCACGCCGGACTCGCGCAGCTCGATGGCGCGACGCACGTCATCGCGGTAGAACGAATTGCCACCGTCGATGACGATGTCACCGTGTTCAAGATGCAGTGCCAGTGCCGTGAGCTCGGTGTCGACGATAGCGGCCGGAACCATCAGCCAGATCACCCGCGGCTGCTCGAGCTTGCTGATGAACTCCTCCACCGACGCTGTGCCGACGGCACCGTCGGCTTGTACAGCGGCCACCGCTTCGGGCCGCGTGTCGTAGACGACGCAGGCGTGCCCGTTTTTCATCAGGCGCCGTACCATGCTCGCGCCCATCCGGCCGATGCCGATCATTCCAAGTTGCACGGCTTTCTCCAGTTGCGGCCATTGGAAAAAATCTGCGGCTCGTGCATCAGCGAAAATCGCCTCGCCGGACGCTGCGGCGACGCAGCTGGCTCCCGCAAGCTGCGCGCGCGAGCCAACCCAGTCTGTACGGTGGCAAACAGACGATGGTCGCGCACACGGTGCGCTCCTACACAGCCCGTTCTGCAGGAGCCCACCGTGTGGGCGACCGATGATGCGAGACGAATCGACGCTGCCGGTCACCCACCGGTTGCCCTTCTCGCCGCGCTCCGCATAATGGCGGCCCCCTTGCGCATGCGCTGACCATGGTCGACCCGATCCGCCCCAC
>JBBSDI010000284.1:0-5057 GCA_038249585.1 Lysobacterales bacterium
ATCCGCAGCAGTCGCTGACCAACATCCCATGCCACTGCCTGCCCGAGGAATCGCCGTGACCAGCAATGCCCAGTACCAGTTCTCCCCCCGTGCGCCGGCCGGCGCGCTTGCGCGTTTCGGTCGCGCAGTCGCCGATGTGCTGTGGGAGCGCGCACCCGATGCCGCCACCGCGGCGATGCTGCGGGCACGCTACGGGCTGCTCGGCGAGCTCGCCAATGCCGATCGCATCGTGACCTCGCACGAGGTCGCGGTGGTGACCGGCGTGATGGACCGCGACGAGCTGTCGAACGCTGCGCGTGCGCTGGCGCTGGATGCATTCGACGACGGCCGTTACAACCGCTTCGATACCAAGCAGGCGATCGCGCTGCTGCTGCGTGCGCACCAGTCCGGTAGTCCGGTCATGAACCTGTTGCTCAACGATGCGATGCGATTGGCGCTGAGCGACGGCCGCCTGCGCAAAGTCGAGCGCGACTGGCTGGTGGTGCTTGGGGCGAGTTTCAATACCAGTGCGGAAGGCATCGACGCGCGTCTGCGCTTTCTGGCGCCCAGCGCTCGCGCGGCGGCATGAACGGCGGGCGCGCGCGGCGCCCGCAACCTACACGTCGCCGTCGGCCAGCCAGCCCTCGCCGCTGCCGCGCTGGATCACCGCATCGGTATCCAGCAGCGCGCCGGCCGGGATCGACTGCGCACCTTTGAGGCCGTAGTAGATCGGCCCGAAATCCGGCGCCACCGTGGCCTGGAACAGCTGCTCGAAGCTGTCGATCACGAAGTAGGTCTTCTGGTAGGTGTCGATCCGGTAGCGCGTGCGCATCACGCGCGCCAGATCGAAGCCGATCCGGTTTGGCGCGCCGCTGTCGAGGCAGTACACCGATTCGCCCTGCGATGAGGCGATGCCCGAGCCGTAGATGCGCAGGCCATCGGCCTCGCGGATCAGGCCGAACTCCACGGTGTACCAATACAGCCGGGTCAGGTTGGTCAGCGGCTCGCCGCCGAAGGTGGCCGCGCGCACGCCGCCGGCGCCATAGGCCTGCATGTAGTCGGCGAACACCGGATTCATCAGCAGCGGCACATGGCCGAACAGATCGTGGAACAGATCCGGCTCGCTGATGTAGTCGAACTGCTCGGGCCTGCGGATCCACCAGGTCACCGGGAACTCGCGCGCGGCCAGATGCTGGAAGAAATCCAGCTCCGGCAGCAGACCCTCGACACCGATCAGGCGCCAGCCCGTGGCGCGCTTCAGATGCGCGTTCAATTCGTCGAACTTCGGGATGCGGTCGCCGTGCATGCCCAGCGCCTGCAGATTCTCCAGAAAAGCGCGACAAGCGCGCCCCGGCAGGATCTCGCCCTGGCGGGCGCACAGCCGCGACCAGGTGTCGTGCTCGACCGCCGTGTAGTCCGCCCACGGCTGTTCGACCACGGCCGTGGTGTAGATCGGCACCTGGCCTTTGTCGGTCAGCAGGCTTTCGACACGGCGTGGAGTGGTCATGCGGTGCTCCCGGAATCTGCGCATTATCCGCCCGCGCGCGCGTGAGCTCAACGCGTGCGATCAAGTCGGGCGCAAACGGCCGTTCGCGCGCCCTGCACGCGACAGCTGCAGCGCGCGCCCGATTGCGTCCAGAATAGGCCGTGCCCACTGCCGCCGCGCGCCCATGTCCGATGCCCTGAGCCAACTCGCCGACGACGCCCTCGCGCTGTCGTGCGCTGCCGACTTGCGCGACCGCTTCGCCGACTACAACGCACGCTTTCGTGCCGTGACCCAGCGCGCCAAACAGCGTTTCGAAACCCGCGACTGGCCGGCCGCACGGCTCGACGCGGTCGATCGCATCGAGCTGTACGACCGCTGCGTGGCCGAGACCAGCGCGCATCTTGAGCACAAGCTCGGCCCGCGCGCCGACGATCGCCTGCTGTGGGCCGCGGTCAAGCTCCACTACGGCAGCCTGATCGGCCCGCTGCTCGACCAGGAGCTCAACAAGACGTTCTTCAATACGCTCGCGCGGCGCTTTTTCGGCATCCGCGGCGTCGATGCCGCGATCGAGTTCGTGGCCCTCGACATCGAGCCGACCGATCGCATCACGCATCCGGTGGCGCGCCAGATCTATCTCGTCGCCGGCGGTCTGTCGCGAACCTTCCGCCGCGTGCTGGAGGACTTTCCTTTCGACGCGGCGTGGGCCCATCGCGAAGTCTGCGCCCAGCGCATCGCCGACGAACTGCTGCGCCGCTTTCGCGCCTGGGGCCCGGTGCCGATCCGCGCGATCGAGCTGCTCGAGACGGTGTTCTATCGCGAGCAGCGCGCCTATCTGGTCGGCCGCCTGTTCGGCGATGAGCGCTTTCGCCCGCTGGTGATCGCCTTGCGCCACGACGACGACGGCATCCACGCCGATGCGGTGATCACCGACACCGACGTGGTCGCGCAGGTGTTCGGATTCACCCGTTCGTACTTCCACGCCGACCTGCCGACGGTCGGCGATGCGGTGGTGTTCATGCGCACCCTGCTGCCGAGCAAGCCGCTGGATGAGCTCTACACCGTGCTCGGTCGCGCAAAACAGGGCAAGACCGAGCGCTTCCGGCATTTTTTCCGCCATCTGGCGGCCAACCCGCACGAGAAGCTGGTGCATGCCGACGGCGAGCGCGGCATGGTGATGGCGGTATTCACCCTGCCCAGTTACCCGCTGGTGATCAAGGTCATCCGCGACCGCTTCGCTTTTCCCAAGACCGTGGTGCGCGAGGATGTGCTGGCCAAGTACAACCTGGTGTTCCGCCACGACCGCGTCGGTCGCCTGGTCGATGCGCAGGAGTTCCGCTTCATGCGTTTTCCGCGCGCGCAGTTCGCCGGCGTGTTGCTCGACGAGTTGATCGAAAGCTGTCGCTCCAGCGTGATCGAAGACGGCACCGACATCGTCATTACCCACTGCTACATCGAACGCCGCCTGCGCCCGCTCAATTTGTACGTGCAGGAAGCACCCGCTGCCGACGCGCGTCGCGCCATCCTCGACTACGGGCAGTCGATCAAGGACCTTGCGCGCAGCAATGTCTTTCCCGGCGACCTGCTGCTGAAGAACTTCGGCGTGACCCGTCACGGGCGCGCGATCTTCTACGACTACGACGAGCTGTGCCTGGTCACCGAGTGTCGCTTCCGCGCATTGCCGACCGCATCCAGCGACGACGAGGAGATGCACGCCGGT
The DNA here is from genome assembly GCA_038249585.1 of Lysobacterales bacterium. GTDB lineage: Bacteria > Pseudomonadota > Gammaproteobacteria > Xanthomonadales > Ahniellaceae > UBA4656. The sequence continues at coordinate 3,183 of JBBSDI010000284.1, forward strand.
GCCTGGTACCACGTCGACGACAACGACGTTTTTCCCGAGCAGTTTCCGCGCTTCCTCGGTATGCGCGAGGACCTGCGCGATGCGCTGGTGGCAGAACATGGCGAGATCTTCGACCACCGCTGGTGGATCGACGTGCAGGAGCACGTGCGCAGCGGCGGCTATGCCGACTTGCCGCCGTATCCGCAGCGGCTGCGGCTGGTTGGCTCTTGAGGCGGACGCGCGCCGACCCTGTGCTAGATTGCGGCTCCCATTTTGCCCCCCGATTGGAGACTCCCATGCAAAAGCTTGCCCTCGCCGCGGCGCTCACGCTTGCCCTGGCTGCGTGTTCAAAGCCCGCCGAACAGGCTGCAGCACCGACGCCAGCTCCGGCGCCTGTCGCAGCACCGGCACCGGTCGTCGATCCGGCCGCAGCGTTCGTTGCCAAGTTCGACAGCGTGCTCGCCGGCGCGCAGCGCAGCGACGCCAACAAGGCCCGCGACGCCTGGCGCCATCCGAAGGAAACCCTGCAGTTCTTCGAGATCAAGCCCGAGTCCACCGTGATCGAGATCACCCCGGGCGGCGGCTGGTACACCGAAATCCTCGGCCCCCTGCTCAACGGCACCGGCAAGCCGGTGGTGGCGCTGATCGATCCGGCGTCGGCTTCGAGCGATCGCGCGAAGGAGTACTACACCAAGTCCAACGAAGAGTTCCGCGCCAAGCTTGCCGCCGATGCGGCATCGTTCGGCAGCGTCGAAGCGCGCGAGTTCAGCATGAGCGCCCCGGTGTTCGGCGAGCCCGGCAGCGCCGACATGGTGGTGACCTTCCGCAATGTGCATAACTGGACCGGTTCGGGTGCAGCGCCCGGCATCTTCAAGGCGTTTTTCGAGGTGCTCAAGGACGGCGGTACGCTCGGCGTGGTCGAGCACCGCGCAGCCCCCGGCACCAAGAGCGCGGAAGATCCGCGCAGCGGCTATCTGCTGGAAGACGACGTGATCAAGCTCGCCACCGATGCCGGTTTCGTACTGGCCGCCAAGAGCGAGATCAACGCCAACCCGGCCGACACCAAGGACCACCCGAACGGCGTGTGGACCCTGCCGCCGAACCTCAACGTGCCCGAAGGCGAGGACAAGACGAAGTACGAGGCGATCGGCGAAAGCGATCGCATGACGCTGCGCTTCGTCAAGCAGGCCGCGCCGGCAGCGGCAGCCGCAGCGGCCCCGACTCCGGCGGAAGCACCGAAGGCCGGCTGATGCGCGAACGCGCAACCTGCTGCCGGTCTGCGGCCGCAGCTTGCAGCGTGCGGGCACGCATGCGGCGTACACTCGTCGCATGATCGTGCTGTTGAACAAGCCGTACGGCGTGCTGTGCCAGTTCTCCGATCCGGAGGGGCGGCGAACGCTGGGCGAGTTCGTTCGTGTGCCCGGCGTATATGCCGCCGGGCGCCTGGATACCGATTCCGAGGGCCTGCTGCTGCTCACCGACGATGGCGCGTTGTCCCATCGGATCACCGATCCGCAGCACAAGCAGTCCAAAACCTATCTGGCGCAGGTTGAAGGTGCGGCCGATGAGGCGCAGCTCGAAGCGCTGCGCCAGGGCATCAAGCTGCGCGATGGTCCCACCCGGCCCGCGGTGGTGCAGCGCATCGATGCGCCAGCATGGCTGTGGCCGCGCGATCCGCCGATCCGGGTGCGCAAACTGATTCCCGACGCGTGGTTGGAGATCACCATCACCGAGGGTCGCAACCGGCAGGTGCGGCGCATGACGGCCGCGGTCGGAATGCCCACGCTGCGCCTGATTCGCACCGCGATCGGTTCTTATGCACTCGATGGATTGGCGCCGGGCCAGACGCGCCAGGTGGCGGCGATCCCTGCACGGTAATCCGCGTCCCCGATGCAG
>JBBSDI010000285.1:0-5024 GCA_038249585.1 Lysobacterales bacterium
AGGCCGTGCTCTGCGAATCGCGCGACTTCCGGTACAACTACTGCGCCACGCGAATCGACGGCGACGTCAAGCTGGTTTCCCAGCGCAGCAAGTCCGAATGCCGCTTCAACCGCAGTTGGGGCTGGGACCGCGGCGGCATCTGGGTCGACCGCGGCTGCGCGGCGGAGTTTGCCGTCCACTGAGCCCGATTCGTGTGGGTAAATCGGAGGCCGACAAGGTGGGCTCGTGCAGGAGCGATCAAACCGCGCATCGCGATCGACCCTAGAACGCCCGCGCCGGCCGCACCCGGGTCCACAGCGTCGCCAGCCATTTCTCTCCCTCGATCACCGGCATTCCCGCGTGCACGGTGCGCGGATCGCCGCGCCCATCGGGCTGCAGATTGGTGAAATGCACGATGCGGCCGCGCTGTGGCTGGATTTCCACCGAGAGCTTGGGAAATACGGTCGCCCCGCCCGCAGCGACATCGGTCAGATAGCAGAACACCGTATGCACCCGCTGGCCCGGCTGCTCGGGATCGGGCAGATTGCCGCGCGCGCCGGGGTGCAGCCAGTCGCAGTGTGGGCGATATTCCTGGCCCGGCAGATAGCGCAGCACGACCAGGTGTTCGCTGTGCGACAGCGGTACGCGGATACGGTCGGTCATGCGCGCCTGCAGCCAGCGCGCCACGAAGTCCTCGCTGACGCCGAGCAGGCTGGCGTCGCTGCTGTTGCGATCGCTGTGCGGCATGTGCTCGCCCTCGCGGGTCACGGTCACGGATGCGTGCAATAGCGGCTCGGCGGTCGCGATGAGGTACTCGCATTCCTCGTCGGTGTATGCGCCATCGATGGTCTCGATCAGCGGCGAATCGCTGTGCTGCTGCGCTGCGGGCACCTCGGCACCATCGGAAAGCGGCATCGGCAGGCCGCGCACCGCCGGCGACTGCAGGCGCTGCGGGAGCGTGCCTGGCGGATGCAGGCCCGCAGCGCGCGGCAGCCCGAGGGCTGCGGCATGCGCGAAGAAACCATTCGCTGCGGTCTGTTGCGCTGCATCGCCGCGCACACTCCAGCGCCGCGCCAGCAGGTACAGCGACAATCGATCGTCGAGTGCGGCCGCACGCGCAAGGCACGCATCCGACACTGCCTGCTGCTGCGGCGCGCGCGCATAGACCATCGCCAGGGCGCGCAGCGCGCCCGCGTGGTCGGCCTGTGCCGCAGCGATCAGCCGCGCCAGCATGCGCGCCGGATCGCGCGCTACCAGGCGCCCGCACCAAGCCAGATGCGCCAGTTGATACGCAGCCTCGCCCGAGCCGCGCTGCTCGGCCTCGCCGAGCAGCGCCAGCGCACGCGGCAGATCGCTCACATCACCGTAGCCGTACAGGGCATGCAGCCCGAGCCACGCGTGCGCATCGGCGATTCCAGCCGCGCTCGCCTGCGCAAGGCGCGCGCGCGATTCCTCCCAGCGCACTTGCGAGGAAAGCCACATCCCCAGCTGGAAGCTCGCCAGCGCATCGCCGCGATCGGCGCGCTCCTGCAGCGATTCGGTGCTGACCGCGTTCATCCCTTGCTGCGCGGTTTGCGCTTGGCCTTGGCCGTGTCACCACGTGAGGTTTTGTCGGCGCCCTTGGCCGCGCGTTTGCGCGCAGGTGGTCGACTGGCTGCAGTCTTGCGCACTGCAGGTTTGCGTTCGGCCGCTGGCGATGCCGACCGCAGTCGCGGCAGCGACGGCAACTCCGGCATCAGCCGCCCCAGCTGATCGAGCCACATGCGGCCGGCACCCGCTGCGGCATCCAGCGCGGTTCGCGTGGCCTCGGTTGCCCAGCGCACCAGCCGACGTTCATCGATCAAGGTGAATTGGCGCAGCAGATCCGGCCAGTCGGTGAGTCCTGCGGTTTTCATCTTGCACAGCGCACGCGCGCGGCTGCCGATGGCCCAGGTCAGCGCAACATGACTGGCAGCACTGGTCGCGACCTGCGCCAGCGGCAGCGCGCGACTGGCCAGTCCCGTGCCCAGCAGACGCTGCGCCTGGCGCGCCACCGTGCGCGCCACTTCGACGCCTGCATTGCGCACGCCCACGTGGCTGGCCGCGATCGCCAGCAGTGCTGCGCGTTCGGCCTGCGCCGGCAGATCGACGTCGTAGAGGGCGAACGTCTCGGCGATCAGCTCGGCCTGCAAGGTGGTGACGACGGTCGCATCGGCGAGCGGTCCGAGCACCTTGCCCGCCAGTCCACCGATGCCGGGGATCAGCCCGGACAGCGCACTCACCGTACCGACCACCGCGGTCTGCATGCATTTGGCATTGACGATCACGGTATGCAGGGCGTCGTCATCGAGTTTCGGATGGCGATGGCGGAACTGCGCCACCCGCTTTCGCGCGGCCTTGTGATCGACGCGGTCGACGCCGCGCCACAAATCGCCGGCAACCTGGGTGAGGCGGGTGGCTGTATCGAGCATGGCGGTTCCGTCGTCTGTGCTGGGATTGCCGCCCGATGGCGACGCATTCCCCCATTGTCCATCCATTGCCGGCGGGGCGCCATGCGCGGCACCGATTGCCGCAGTACGACCCGGAATCGCGACGGCGCGCGCCTGCGGTCGCGTTGCAATCGTGACCACGCAAGCGCCACACGTGCTCGCACCGGACCGACCTCGTCGTTGCTAACCTGTGCCGGATGAATCCCTCGTTCGCTACCCTCGCGGCCCTGCTGCGCCATGCGCGCGGCCATCGCGCTCGCGTCTACGCCGCCAGCGCTTGCTCGGTGCTCAACAAGCTGTTCGACATCGCGCCCGAGATCCTGATCGGCATCGCGGTCGACGTGGTTGCGCGGCGCGAGGGCAGCTTCCTCGCAGGACTCGGCCTGGTCGACCCGTGGCAGCAGCTGTACCTGCTGGGAGTGATCACCTTCTTCGTGTGGGTGCTGGAGTCGGCATTCGAGTACCTCTACCTGCGTCTGTGGCGCAACCTTGCACAGCAACTGCAGCACGGCCTGCGCGTGCAGGCCTACGGCCACCTGCAGCAGCTGGATGTGGGATGGTTCGAAAGCCGCAGTTCGGCCGGCGTGGCCTCGGTGCTCAACGACGACATCAATCAGCTCGAGCGGTTCCTCAATGTCGGCGCCAACGAGCTGATCCAGGTGGTGGTCACGGTACTCGCCGTCGGCGGCGTGTTCTTCGCGATCTCGCCGCAGCTGGCATGGGTGGCGTTCACCCCGATCCCGCTGATCCTGATCGGTGCGTTCTGGTTCCAGCGCCGCGTCGCGCCGCGCTACGACGTGGTGCGCGAACGCGCCAGCGCGCTTGCCGGTCGGCTCGCCGCCAATCTGTCGGGCATCGCCACGATCAAGAGTTTTGCCGCCGAGACCCGCGAACTCGATGCGGTGCGTAGCGATAGCCAAACCTACGTCGATGCAAATCGTGATGCGATCGCGTTGAGCAGCGCATTCATTCCGGTCATTCGCATGGCCATCCTCGGTGGATTTCTCGCGACCTTCGTGTGGGGCGGGTCGATGGTGCTCGACGGCAGCCTGCGCGAGGGCTTCTATGCCGTGCTGGTGTTCCTCACCCAGCGCCTGCTGTGGCCGCTGACCCGACTGGCCGAAACCGTCGATCTGTACGAACGCGCCATGGCCTCCACCCGGCGCGTGCTGGCACTGCTCGACGAGCCATTGCCACCGCAAACCTCCGGCCCACCGCTGGCGCGACTGCGCGGTGAAATCCACTTCGATCACGTGGGCTTTGCCTACGACAGCAGTCGCAGCGCGCTGCGCGATTTCGATCTGCACATCACTGCCGGCACCACCGTGGCACTGGTCGGCACCACCGGGGCTGGCAAAAGCACCGTGCTCAAACTGCTGCTGGGCCTGGTCCGCCCGCAAACCGGACAGATCGCGATCGACGGCAAACCGCTGGCCCACTACGACGGCCAGGCCCTGCGCCGCCAGATCGGCTGGGTCGGCCAGGACGTATTCCTGTTCGACGGCAGCGTGCGCGACAACATCGCCTACGCCCGCCCCGACGCCAGCGACGCCGACGTCGAGGCCGCAGCGCGCGCCGCCGAAGCCCACGAGTTCATCCTCGCCCTGCCGCAAGCCTACGCAACCGGAATCGGCGAACGCGGCCAGATGCTCTCCGGCGGCCAGCGCCAGCGACTGTCGATCGCCCGCGCACTGCTCAAGGACCCACCGATCCTGCTACTCGACGAGGCGACCTCGGCAGTCGACAACGAAACGGAAGCTGCGATCCAGCGCTCGCTGCAAACCATCGCCCACCAGCGCACGCTGCTGGTGGTCGCGCACCGCCTATCGACCATCGTGCACGCGGATCGCATCGTGGTGGTCGATGATGGGCGAATCGTTGAATCGGGGACGCACGCGGAGCTGGTGGCTGCCGAGGGCATTTATGCGGGGCTTTGGCGGGTACAGACTGGTGGATGCTGATGCGTGCCCGCGCGACTGCACCGCACATCATTCGAACCCATTGGCGAACAGTGCCAGATCCTCGGAGCGCGCGATCAGTCCGAGCATGCTGCCCGATGCGGTGGGTTCGCTGGTGCTGCCCGCATCGACGACCGCCAACCACGGGCCATCTCCCAGCCCGCCGAAATTCCACGCGAGATCGAGATCGAATGGTGCGTTCGGCCCCGGACTGCCAACCGCCGTCGCAGTCAGCGCAGCGCCGGGCGCCGAAGCGCAGCCAGCAACACTGATCAGCCAGCATGCTGGCATGTGCTGAACATGCAACGAGGTGGGGAAGATGGCAGTCATGATCCAAATTCGAAACGTTCCCGAGTCCGTCCACCGCACTCTCAAGGCGCGCTCCGCCTTGGCCGGAAAGAGCCTGAGCGACTTCATCCTGGATGAAATGGTGGCGATGGCCGCTTTGCCATCGACAGCCGAGATAAAGGCACGATTGAGCGACGCCGAGCCATTCAGGATGAGGAAATCGTCGGCTGCCATCGTGCGCAAGAAACGCGACGCGGCGTGAGCCGGGTCCTCGTCGTCGACGCGTCGGTGGTGGTCGATCTACTGGCCCGCTTTCGACCGCAGCCGATTG